>JAVBUI010000174.1:0-5532 GCA_031555495.1 Victivallaceae bacterium
CCCGGATTCTCCGCCACCAAGCGGGCTCGATAGCCCGCTATCGTCCCGCTTGATGGCGGAGAACCGGCTCCAGCCGGAATCGCAATCTTGTTGCAAATTTTCGGTTGACGCGACACTAGTAGGGTGGAGTATCGATGCCGCGAATGCTCCCCCACCTACACTGCCGCATGAGATCATTCGTGGGGGATGCAGGGCGCATACGCGGGTGGGGACATGTAGTGGACAGTCGCTCCGGAACAACGCCTGCGTCCTGTCGATCTTTTTCGTCCTCTCGCGCCGGCGTGCGCCACACGCCAATGCTCCCCAAAAAACCACTGAAGCCATTGTCCATCAATTCGATGCGAACAATCATCGCATCACAATGGAGCCGTCGGTGTTGAAAATACATTTTTTCATGCCGCTCCGCCGAATTTTTGTTTGAAAATCGAAAGACGAAATGCTATATTACCAAAATATTATTAAGGTATGGAGAACGATCGATGAATTGCGAAAAAAACAAACGGAACCATCCGAAAGATTGTTTTTTCTGCCCTCCGTTCCGTTTTCCGCCTCGAATTCCTCCCGCCTCCGTTTTTTTCGGACCAACAAATTCAACTATATTATATAAGAATCGTTAATTCCTAAACAAAGAATAAGGAAAGATATGAAAAAAGTCAATTTCATGTTGACGGCGTTCCGCGACGGCTTCCAGTCGGTCTTCGGCGCCCGGGTTCTCTCGAAAGATTTCCTCCCGATGGTCGAGGAAGCTGCAAGCGCCGGCATCGAGCACATCGAAGCGGGCGGCGGCGCAATGTTCCAGTCGGCCTTTTTCTACGCCAACGAAAACGCCTTCACGGTCATGGACAACTTCCGCAAGGCCGCCGGCCCCAATGCGAACCTTCAGACCCTCTCGCGCGGCATCAACGTGGTCGGCCTCGACTCCCAGTCGCGCGACATCATCGACCTCCATGCCAGGATGTTCAAGAAGCACGGCATGACCACCATCCGCAACTTCGACGCCCTCAACGACGTCAACAACCTGATCTTCAGCGGCAAGTGCATCCACGAAGCCGGCCTCAAGCACGAAGTCACCGTCACCATGATGGAACTTCCCCCCGGCTGCGTCGGACACAACGTCGAATTCTACGAATCGGTCCTGCGCCGCATTCTCGATTCCGGCATTCCCTTCGACTCGATCTGCTTCAAGGACGCTTCCGGCACCTCCTGTCCGCAGAAAGTTTACGAGACCATCAAAATGGCCCGCGGCCTGGTCGGCGCGGACATGAAGATCGTCTTCCACTCCCACGAAACCGCCGGCTGCGGCGTGCTCTCCTATCAGGCGGCCCTCAATGGCGGTGCGGATCAGCTCGATTTGTCGATCGCTCCCCTCTCCGGCGGCACCTGCCAGCCCGACGTGCTGACCATGTGGCACGCGCTGCGCGGCACCGAGTTCACGCTCGATATCGACTACAACAAGATCATCAAGCTCGAGCGTAATTTGAAGGCGGCGCTTTCGGATTACTTCCTCCCGCCGGAAGCGACCGCGGTCGAGCCTCTGATCCCGTTTTCCCCGATGCCCGGCGGCGCCCTGACCGCCAACACCCAGATGCTCCGCGACAACGGCCTGATGGACCGTTACCCCGAGTTCATCGCCGCGATGGGGGAAGTGGTCTCCAAGGGCGGCTTCGGCACCTCGGTTACGCCGGTTTCCCAGTTCTACTTCCAGCAGGCCTTCAACAACGTGATGTTCGGCCCCTGGCAGAAAATCGCCGAAGGCTACGGCAAGATGGTCCTCGGCTACTTCGGCCAGACCCCGTCGGCTCCGGACGCGGAAGTCGTCCGCGCCGCCGCGGAACAGCTCAAGCTTGAGCCGACCACCCGCAATCCGCTGGACATCAACGACGAAAATCCGAAGAAGGGCCGCAAGGCCGCGGAAGCGATGCTGACCAGCAACAATCTGCCCATCAACGACGAAAACGTCTTCATCGCCGCCGCCTGCGCCGAGAAGGGCATCCTCTTCCTCAAGGGCGACGCCAAGGTCGGCGTCCGCAAGAAGGAAAAAGCGGTCGAAGCCGCTCCCGCTCCGGCCGCCAAAGCCGGTTCGGACAAAATGATCGTCCGGGTCAACGGCAAAGAGTTCAAAGTCGAACTCAAGGACGGCGAGGCCAAAATCAACGGCAAGACCGTCCCCTACACGGTCGGCGAAGCGGTCGATGCCCCGGCTGCCGCCGGCGCGTCGAGCGGCAACGTCCATGAAGTCCTCGCCAAGCTTCCGGGCCTGGTGATCCGTTACCTGGTCCAGGCGGGCGACACCGTCACCGCCGATACCCAGATCATGGTTCTCGAGTCGATGAAAATGGAAACCGCGGTGATGGCCGGACACGACGGCGTCGTCGAAGCGTTCATGATTGCGGAAGGCGCCCAGGCCCAGGCCGGCGCGGTCCTGGCGACGATTAAATACTGAGGGGAACAGTCGTCATGGAATTCAATTTTCTGAAAATTTTCCAGGGGATCGACCTGGTCGTCCATCAGTGGAGCAACGACCCTGCGATCCTGATCGCCCGCGCCTTTTTGATTATGCTCGGTATCTTTCTGGTCTATCTTGGCCGCAAGGGTACGCTCGAGCCGCTGCTGATGATCCCGATGGGTCTCGGTATGAGCACGATCAACGCCGCGCTGATGTTCTTCGACCCGATCAACATGGCCGCCAAAAAAGCGGTCGATCCCAATCTGGTCGGCACCTTGTTCCTCAACTCGATTGAATCGAACAACGACAAGATCATGACGCTCTGCCAGATCGACTGGCTGCAGCCGATCTACTCCTTTGCCTTCAGCAACGGCCTGATCGCCTGCCTGATCTTTGTCGGCATCGGTTCGCTGCTGGACGTCGGCTTCATCATGGCGCGTCCCTTCCAGAGCATGTTCATCGCGATCTGCGCTGAACTCGGCACGCTGGCGACGCTCCCGATCGCGATGTTGTTCAAGGGCATGACCCTCGGCGACGCCGCTTCGATCGCGCTGGTCGGCGGCGCCGACGGCCCGATGGTCATCTTCGGCTCGCTCAAGATGGCGCCGGATCTCTTTGTTCCGATCACCGTGGTGGCGTATTTGTACCTTGCATTGGCATACGGGGGCTTCCCGTATATCGTCCGGTTCATGGTGCCGAAAAAACTGCGCGCGATCGAAATGCCTGTTGAAAAGAAAGTTTTCAAAGCCAATCCCGGCCAGAAGCTGATCTTCGCGGTCGTGGCCTGCGTGCTTCTCTCGTTCCTGTTCCCGGTGGCCGCGCCGCTGCTGTTCTCGCTCTTCCTCGGCATCGCGATCCGCGAATCCGGCCTGGACAAGTTCCACTACCTGGTCAGCGAAATCGTGCTGTACGGTTCGACCCTGATGCTCGGCATCCTGCTCGGCATCCTCTGCGACGCCAAGACGATCATGGATCCGAAGATTCTGCCGTTGCTGATTCTCGGCATCCTGTCGCTGGGCCTCTCGGCAATCGGCGGTTTGATGGGCGGCTACGTCATGTGGTTCATCACCGGCGGCAAGTACAATCCGGTGATCGGTATCGCCGGAGTGAGCTGTGTGCCGAGCTCGGCCAAGGTTGCCCAGAAGGAAGCCACGCTGGCAAACCCGGGAGCGATCATCATGCAGTACGCGCTCGGCGCGAATATCTGCGGCGTGATCACGACGGCGATCATTACGGCGGCGTATATTTCCTTTGTCCAAAGCGCAAGCTGATCATTAACGAATTAAGGACTAGAATATATGAGTACCGCACTTTCGATCATGCTCTATACGACGCTGGTAACGATCGTCGTAGCGACTCTGGTGGCGATTGTGATCAAAGTTCTTTGTCACTTGCTCCAGTTTGCGCCCGAGGAAGCCGAAGCTCCGAAGGCCGCCCCTGCCCCCAAAGCCGGCGGCGATGACGCCGACCACGCGCTGGTCATCGCGATCGCCCGCCGTTTCAGCGGGAAATAACGGTCAAAGCAAAAGGCGCCGCGAAGAAATTCGCGGCGCCTTTTTTGTCGGCCGAACGGTCGGCCTCGGGATAGCGGTCCGGGCGGCCACGCAGCGGCTTTGACTATCACCGCACCGTTGGCGCGGGTGCCAGGAGCGACATCAAACGTCGTTCAGGGTTCGCCCGGCCCGAGCGGAAGCCGCCAGGCCGGAGCGATGTTGGGGAACGCGCCTCGTCGACCGTACAAGTCCTGTCGGTCGCAAAAGACTCACTCAAACTCGAAGCAACAATTACCAATATATAATTGCAACCTGGCATTTTTGAGTTTTTGGATTATACCAGAGCTGGCGAAAAATTTCTTTTTTATCATCGCGGAACTCATATAAGTCCGATTGTTTCCGCTCTTCCAGGTTCCACCACGGAAAATCCTCGACCGCCGTATTCCATCCTTCATCGCAAAGATAAGGCTTTGGGCTTAAATCAAAATTTTCAATAATTTTTTCAATAACGCTCAAAGGAGCAGAGAAGGCGAACCAATAAGCAGCGTCTCCACCCCATTCGTCGGCGAAAAAATACACCCCGGTGACATCACTGCCAGGGGTAATTTTAAAATGAGTTTTAAATCCACTGCGATTATTTTTGCTGTCTGGAATTTTGGAGTCACAAGGAGAACAGCCAGAAAAAACAAAGATAAAAAACAATAATAATAAAATGATCTTATAATTGTTTTGTTTAAAAAAAAATATTTCTTCATAAATCGCCTCCGCTTCTGCATAAGCTAATATAACACCCAATATTCAACTGTCAATATTTTCACCATTTATTTAATTGATTGCTTCCCGTTCCAAAACCATTCCACCATACGCGAACCCTTAAGTCGTCGGTATTCCCCAGGATATCGTGATATATCGTTCCCAAAACAGAATTTATCACATTATACGCCTGATCCCTGCCGCTGGCAAAATCAATCTTCAATCCCGAACGCGGCCTTAAATCGAGGATATCTTCAATGGAAAACTCCATTTCCCAGATAAACGCAAACCCGTATACATTATAAACGGCATGATAATTCCCTTTGTATTGCACGGTACAACCTCTGATCGACCAGGTTAATTCATTCATCGCCGCATTCCAGGTTTCCGGATATCTCTGATACGACAGGGCGGGATTTATGACTGTAAAACATTTTACGCTGTAGATAAGAGAGCCGCGAAGACGGTGGTTATGCTGATTTTCCTAAGTTGCATAAAAGGCGTGGTATCATGCGCGAACGACCGGGTCCGGGGAGAGGCACATGCGCCTCTCCCCTGCTACCCCTCACCTGGGGCTGCCATCGACCCCGATGGTAGTTCGAGGCCGACCAATTCGCAGCGGACCGGCAGTTGCCGGTCCTTAAATCCTCGCTTGCACTCGGCTTCGGCGATATTTCGCCTTCGTTTCCGAGGCTGACACCTCGGAAATTCCCTCCCTGCAGCTGCGGAGCGAGGTCGTTGCCTCGCTTGCCCGTGCGTGAACTACGCTCAATGTACTTCGGGAGGTAGAGGACACATGGCAAGGACAAAGTAATTATCACCATATAATCCATATAAATT
>JAVBUI010000324.1:0-7535 GCA_031555495.1 Victivallaceae bacterium
ATATTCCTAAATTCCGCCGCAGAAAGCATCGCAAACGGGACAGACAACTTGCGGACATAATAGTAGGACAACGCAACGCCAGCAATCGATCCGCATGCCATGCCAATTGCAATGCCGTTGATTTTAAGGTAATAATAGCAGGGAATCGCAACGGCCGCGCTAACAAAGGCCATACCGATTCCGACACGCGCCAGGTCGCCGATCCGGCGCATCCCCTGCAACACCCCTTGCTGGCCGATTGAAACGATGTTGCACCCCACCCCGATAGCCAGAACGGCGACCATCCAGGCATAAGTTGTATCCTTAAAGGATAAATAGGCCAATGGGCGGCACAAAGCCGCCATCAATATGACGCCGACTATCGCGCACAGTCCCACCGCGATACGGTAACAGGAAACCACCTGTGCCCTTCTGACCGGGTCCTGCTTGCCATCCTCTTCCGCAATGACCTTGATGCCGCTGCAATTCAATCCCATGGATGCCAATGTTACGACCAATCCATCCAGATTGACCAGAATGCCGAAGACCCCCATCCCTGTCGGCCCGATCAGAATGGCGGCAAATTTGGTACGTACCATTCCAATCAGAATCTTCAGCACGGTTGCGCTGCCGATGACCGAAGTCGCTTTCAAGATCTGTCGAAATGAATGCTGATGAGTCATAATTCCATTACCGCGTATATCACGCACGGGATTCGCCCCGGAGGGACAACCGGTTACGTGAGAACGCCATCGTGCTTCATGTCCGTAAGTACTCTTCCGTCCGGGTGGATTTCACTTCACCCGACTGAAGATGCTCGAAATACCATCGTGTGGATTCCCGAAGTCCGGCCCTGACGCTGAACTTCGGCGCGTATCCCAGCAAAGTTCGTGCCTTGTCGATGCACGCGAGACTGTGCGGAATGTCTCCGGCGCGGTTAGCGCTGTATTGGACTTCGACTTTGGCGATCTCCGGATCGAACTCCGCCAGGGTTTCACGCAGATAACCGAATAACTCGTTCAGTGTCGTGCGCTCCCCGAAGGCCACGTTGTAGACCGTGTTGACCGCCTCCGGTTTATCTGCCAGCAACGCCAACTGATTGGCCAGAACCACGTTGTCCACGTAGGTGAAGTCACGGCTGTAACCGCCGTCGCCGTTGATCACCGGAGATTCATGCTTCATCAAACTCATCACAAATTTCGGAATCACCGCGGCGTAGGCGCCGAACGGATCCTGACGTCGTCCGAAGACATTGAAATAGCGCAATCCGATGGTTTCAATACCATAAAGGTTACTGAAGTTTTCGGCATAAAGCTCGTTCACGTACTTTGTGATCGCGTACGGACTTAACGGCTTGCCGATTTTGTCCTCGATTTTCGGCAACGCCTGGCTGTCACCGTAAGTCGAAGAACTCGCCGCATAGACAAAGCGTTTGACCTTGGCTTCCTGTGCCGTAAAAAGCATGTTCACAAAACCTGAGATATTGACCTCCGTTGAAGTCATCGGATCTTTGATCGAACGCGGCACCGAACCCAGCGCGGCTTCATGCAGTACATAATCCACCCCCGCAACAGCCTTTCGGCACATTGCGATGTCGCGGATATCCCCCTCAATCAACGTGAATGCTTTATGGCCTTCATGAAGAGCGAGATTTTCCCGCTTGCCGGTGGCAAAATTGTCCAGAACAATGACCTCATTGTCTTGTTCCAAAAGCGTTTCAACCAGATTTGAACCGATGAATCCTGCGCCACCGGTCACTAAAATGCGAGAATTTTTAACTTTTTGATTCATATTTTACAGTCGTCCATTCACCGATTCAACCGGCAGTATTCCTTTGATATCAAAGACTACCGCATCTGATTTCTTATAATTATCAAGCTTGATATCGGCAAATTCACGATGCGATACGGGCAGTACCACCGCGTCGTAATCGCCAATTTTCAATTGTTGAATATCCTGAATGGAAACCATTTCATATTCATGTTTCAGGAAACGACGGTTGTTTATGGCGCCGACCGGCGGAGAGGCGGAAAGATCACGAAACTGCATGATATTTCTCCGTATATTCTTTGATTGTCCTTCTGATGCCTTCTTCCAGCGTGATTTCCGGCTGCCAGCCGAGGGCGCGGGCTTTGCCGGAATCCATCAGTTTGCGGTACATTCCGTCGGGGCGAGTCGGGTCCCAGTCGATTGCGCCGCGGTAACCGGCGGCGGCGGCGACCATTGCCGCGAGCTCTTTGATGGTGACGTCGCTGCCGTAGCCGATGTTGAGGACTTCCGGCTCTTCGCGCGTTTCCATGAAGTGGAAGACCGCATTGGCGATGTCGTCGACGTGGAGGAATTCACGCAGCGGCGCGCCGGTGCCCCAGAGCGTCAGCTCCGGCGCGTTGTCGCGGGCCGCTTCGACGAAACGGCGGATGAAAGCCGGAAAAACGTGGCTGTGCTCCGGATGATAGTTGTCGTTGGTGCCGTAGAGGTTGCACGGCATCAGGCTGATTGTCTTGAAGCCGTATTGCCTGGTCAGGTACAAGCACAGTTTGTAGCCGGAAATCTTGGCCAGAGCGTAGCCTTCGTTGGTCGGCTCCAGTGGGCCGGTAAGGAGGTATTCCTCTTTGATCGGCAGCGGCGCTTCGGCCGGATAAATGCAGCTGGAACCGAGAAAACAGAGTTTTTTGACGCCGTTGCGGTAGGCTGACCAGGTCACATTGTTCTGGATTTCAAGGTTCTCGGTGAGGAATTCGGCCATGTAGGTGCGGTTGGCGATGATGCCGCCGACCTTGGCGGCGGCGAGAATCACGTATTCGGGCTTTTCGGCGGCGAAAAAGGCTTCGACCGCCGCCTTGTCGGTGAGGTCGAGTTCGCTGCGGGTTTTGACGATGAGATTGCGGTAGCCTTCCGCCTGATATTTGCGGACGCATCCGCTGCCGACCATGCCGCGATGGCCGGCGATGAAGATTTTGGCGTCCTTCGGGATCAAAATCCCACCTCGTAATCGGGATTGTCGAGCAGACGCAAATCGCCGTCGGTCATGATCCTGACGAGTTCTTCGAATTTGACTTCCGGCTCCCAGCCGAGCTGACGCTTGGCCTTGGCGGGGTTGCCGAGCAGCTGTTCGACTTCGGCGGGACGGAAGTAACGCGGATCGATCCTGACCACGGTGTTGCCGGTGGTGACGTCGATGCCGACTTCGTCGACCTCTTTGCCCTTCCACTCGATCCGGCGGCCGACATGGGCAAACGATTTTTCGATGAATTCGCGAACCGAGTGCATTTCGCCGGTGGCGACGACGTAATCGTCGGGACGGTCCTGCTGAAGCATCATCCACATCATCTTGACGTAATCGGGAGCGTATCCCCAGTCGCGCCTGGCGTCGATGTTGCCCATGTAGAAGCACTCCTGGAGGCCGCGGTGGATGCGCGCGACCGCCATTGTGATCTTGCGGGTGACGAAGGTTTCGCCGCGGCGGGGGGATTCGTGGTTGAAGAGGATGCCGTTGGAGGCGTGAAGGTTATAGGCTTCGCGGTAATTCTTGGTGATCCAGAAGCCGTACTGCTTGGCCACCGCGTAGGGGCTGCGGGGATAGAAGGGAGTGGTCTCCGACTGCGGAACTTCCATCACTTTGCCGTAAAGCTCGGAGGTCGAGGCCTGGTAGAAGCGCGCGCCGACCCCGGTCTCGCGGACGGCGTCGAGCAGCCGGAGCACGGCGACCGCATCCGCCTCGGCGGTGTATTCGGGCACTTCGAACGAAACCTGGACATGGGACTGGGCGCCGAGGTTGTAAATTTCGGCAGGAGCGATTTTCTCGATCAGCCGGTTGAGGTTGCTTGAGTCGGTCAGGTCGCCGTAATGCAGAAACAACCGGACATTTTTGTCATGCCGGTCTTTGTAGAGATGGTCGATCCGGTGCGTGTTAAAAGAGCTCGCACGGCGGATGACGCCATGTACTTCGTAACCTTTTTCAAGCAGCAGTTCGGTCAGGTAAGAGCCATCCTGCCCGGTGATTCCCGTAATGAGCGCTTTTTTCAACGTTGTTCCACCTTATGTTGATTGATGTTGTTCGTTTTCATCACCTGTTGCGCATCAAAGGCGCTTGTCGGCGATATCGCGCGGCAGAATGCCCTTGATGTCGTAGATGACCATGTCGTCGCGGCGGAATTTTGCGAGGTCGAGCTCGCTGAATTCGCGGTGCGCGACCGCCAACACAATCGCGTCGTAATCCCCGATCCGCAAGCCGTCCATCCGGTCGGCCGAGGTCAAGCCGTATTCGTGTTCGACCTCATCCGGCTTGGCCCAGGGGTCGAAGATGTCGACGCGGCAACCGTAATCCTGAAGGGCGCGGACGACGTCGACCGCCCGTGAATTGCGGATGTCGGGGCAATTTTCCTTGAAGGTGACGCCGAGCTGGAGCACCTTGGCGCCGAGAATTTTGTGTCCTTTGCGGATCATGTGCTTGATCACTTCGGCACCGATGTATTTGCCCATGCCGTCGTTGATCCGGCGGCCCGCCAGGATCACCTCGGGATGGTAGTTGAGTTCGATCGCCTTCTGGGTAAGATAATAGGGGTCGACGCCGATGCAGTGCCCGCCGACCAGTCCCGGCTTGAATTTAAGGAAGTTCCACTTGGTTCCGGCCGCCTCGAGGACTTCACCGGTGTCGATGCCGATCAAATTGAAAATCTTGGCAAGCTCATTGACAAAGGCGATGTTGAGGTCGCGCTGGGAGTTTTCGATCACTTTGGCCGCTTCGGCGACCTTGATCGAGCTCGCGCGGTAGGTCCCGGCGGTCAGGATGCTTTGATAAAGCGCGTCGACGGTATCGAGCGTTTCGGGGGTGGAGCCGGAGACGATTTTGAGGATTTTGGTCAGCGTGTGCTCTTTGTCGCCGGGGTTGATGCGCTCCGGGCTGTAGCCGCAGAAGAAGTCGGCGTTGAATTTGAGACCGCTCGTTTTTTCCAGCACCGGCACGCATTGCTCTTCGGTGCAACCGGGGAAGACAGTGCTTTCGTAGATGACGACCGCGCCTTTTTTCATCACTTTGCCGACTGTTTCACTGGCGCGGTAGAGCGGAGTCAGGTCGGGATTGTTGTGCATGTCGACCGGCGTCGGGACGGTGACGATAAAGACGTCGCGGTCCCCGAGATTGGCGATGTCGCCGGAATATTTCAGAAAGCGGGCGGATTTGAGGTCATCGCCGGAAGTTTCGAAGGTTTCGTCGATGCCGTTCCGCAGCGCTTCGAGCCGGGCCGGCTTGACGTCGAAGCCGACCGTATCGAATTTCTTGCCGAATTCGACCGCCAGCGGCAATCCGACATAGCCCAATCCGATCAAGCCGATTTTGACTTCTCCGCTGCGAATTTTTTCAGATAGTTTCATGCTCGAGTCGACGCTTTTCGGTTTAGACCGGATATTGCGTGAAGCCAGCCGCGTTTTGAGCAATCTTTTGAGCTCATTCCGTCGGCCTTTTCATACAACATCCGGGACAGGAGTTTATTTTTCAGTTTTCCGCCAATGCCGTTGCACCGTCGCGGGAAATTAAAATCCAGTAACGAGGGCTCCAAAAATAAGTTTTCTCCATCGGAGCCCATCGATTACAAAAACGACGGGGATCCACAAGGGTCGGGCTTAATATACATTCACATCGCCGACAATGCAACGACTCTTCGTAAGTTTTTACAAAACATGCCTCCCTTTCGAGCCCGTGCCATGCCGGTCAGGAGGTGATTTTCTCCAGATCCGCCGCCGCAATCGGACACTCGACATGCCGGTTGAGGATGGTCAGATTGACGATAATGGAGTTCCGGCCGTCGTTCCTGCGGACGACCACGGTGGCGAAGCCCGCCAGCGGCCCGGAGGTGATCATGACCCGGTCGCCGGCTTTGATGTCGGGGTTGATCCTGACCGGCGCTTCCAGGGCCAATTTTTCACAACCGATCAGCGCGTTCAATTCTTCGACCAGCTGAATTTCGGCGCAATCGGTGCGCATGAGCTCGATCTGGATGAATTTATCTTCCGAGCGCTTGAGTTCGCTCCGGCCGTGGTCGTCGGTGCAAAGAAAAATATAGCCTGGAAGCATCGGCTGCATGGTCACGATCCGGGTGGAGTGATGCATCCGCGCTTTGGGGATCAACGGCAGGTAATGGGGAATGCCGAGGGCGGCCAGGCGGCTCGCCGCGACTTTTTCCGACCGGGGCCGCAAGTATGCGAACCCCCAGAAACGGCCCGGAATCCGGTCTATGGCGCGGTTGTTCGTATCGCTTTGCCGCGACCCCGGAGCGGCGCAACAGTTCCCGATCAGACCACTTTCGATCCCGCCGTTTCGAGTTTTTGCAGACATTTCCATCAATCTTGTCCAACTGATAATGAGACGGCGGAGAAGAGTCGAATGGTTTTACACATGATCGAAGCTCTTCCGCCGAAATCCGTTCATTAGTATACACCGCAACAACGCCAATGTCAATACGCGTCCGCCGGCTTTTACCGTCCCGGTCAGCGGTCAGCCGATGCAAACAAGCTGTAATAAGTCTGGTACGACGACGCATAGCCGTCAAGAATGGCGCGGGCGCGTTCCGAAGCGGGGTCGCATTTTGCCAGCGCTTTGGCGAGATAAAGCTCGCGGAGCTGGCAGTTACGGGTCGCGGTGTCGTTCCATTCGGCACGGTAGGAGGCGAGGGCGGCGCGGTAGCTTCCGACCGCGTGTCCGGTGGCGCCGGGGGTGTCGAGAAGGCGTTCGAGCTCGGGAACGGCGCGCGGGTCAGGGTCGGCCAGCAGCGACAGCGCGATCGCGCGGTGGTGCGAAAAGGCCGAGTCGTAGGTGAGGTCCTTGAGTTTTTCGAGTACCGTGTCGCGGTCGCCGCCGATGCGGGAGAGGGCGATGAGCAGGCTGTCGAGAAAACTCAGCGACGCACCGAACTGGCCCATGCCTTTGTAGTCCCAGCCTTTGTCCCACGCCGTGCGGCGGATTTCGCCGACCAGCAGCGCTTTGGGCGCATTGCAGCCGAGGAAGGCGAGGCGGCGCGCGTCTTCGAGGGTCGGCGCGGCCTGGCAGCGGGAGAGGAGCTCCGTCCGGGCCTGGTCGGGATCGCGGAACATTTGAGCGAGTTCGAAGTGGCTGTCGTCGCCGTCGGGAACGCCGGGGGCCTCGTCTTCGGAGAGGACGCGTTCCGGCAGGATGTCCATTTCGATCAGGTGGCGCTGGATGGCGCGCATGTCGAGTTCGCGCAGGCCGATATGCTCGCGCACGGCGACGGCGGCGGCGTAACCGGCGGCATAGCCGTGATTCTGGACGTCCGGCTGCATCCGGATCAACGGCAGGCAGTCTCGGTGGGCGCTGACCGCGAGGCCGGTGACGAGGAGGTTTTCGAAGTTGCGCGGCAGCAGCGCCCGGAAGGGGACGTTGGCATAGTAGGGCGCGTGTTCGGTGGGCTTGAGCATGAACATCGGGTGGATCACGAAGCCGTGGGTGTCGAAGTTGCTGCGGGCGATGTTGATGGTGTCGCAATAAGTCCGGTGGGCGAAGAAGTCTTCGGGCTGAAGCGTGATTTCGCCGATGATCCGGC
>JAVBUI010000043.1:0-5414 GCA_031555495.1 Victivallaceae bacterium
GCCGGACGGCTTCGTCGTACACGGCTTCGGAGACGGCCTTTTTGTCGAACAGGACCTTCTGACGGTGGTGGGTGCTTTCGGCATAATCGAGTTCGACCTTGGCCTGGTCGACGGCGGCGCGGGCCATGTTGGCCTTGGCGCGGTAGGAGGTGTCTTCGATTTCGAAAAGAAGCTGGCCTTTGGTGACCATTTCACCTTCTTTGAACTTGGTGTCGATCAGCATCCCCGAAACGCGGGCCGGGATCGTGACTTCATTGATGGCTTCGAGGTGGCCGACATATTTCTTGACGGAGGTGTCCACCTTCATGACGACCTTGGCGACCAGCATATTCTGCGGCGGCTGGGCGGGGGGGGCGGCGTGGAGCGAGGGGAGGGCAACCGCGGCCAGGAGGAGGCCGCCGGTAATCAACTTGAGATTGCGTTCAAACATGGGAATAATTCACTTTCCATTGTGGATTGACTGATAAAACTTTTCGAGGACCTTCATAAAAAGATCTTTTTCGGTCGTGGTCATCTGTTGAAGCACCTTTTCGGCGTTGCGGTTGAGATAACCGATGCCGGCTTCGCGCGCCTTGAGCGCGTTGGCCGACAAGGTGATCAGGACTGCGCGGCGGTCGTACGGATTGATTGCGCGGTCCAGGACGCCGAGCTTTACCAGCGCCTCGACGGTTTCGGAGACTGAGCAGGGGGCCAATTTCAGGTATTCGGCGAGCTCCTTTAATGTGATTCCTTCGGATTTTTCCTCGGTCAGGATGCTGATGGCACGGATGGTCTTGTGCTGCCGGACGGTCAGCACATGGAAGAGCTCTTCGTGTTCGAGTTGTTCGTCCACAAAACCGTCGCGCAGTTTATCGGCGATGTCGAAAATCAGCGTCCAAAGCTGTCGCTGTGGGGATATTTCTTGTTTCGTCATAAATATACTCCTTGCATTATGACAATATATCATATAAAAAATTGTTTGCAAGACAAAACTATTTAATTCCTTCAATAATCATGCGATATTTATCGCTTTCAGCGCTTCCCCGCTTGATTTTGGCGAAAAATGAGATATGATGTTTCAGGTTGAAAGTAAAACCTCGGCCTTGGGATAACAAGCGGAGCCTTGGATGACGTTTGATGTGGTTCCTGGCACCCGCGACAACGGAGCGGTCGGAATCAAGGCCGCAGTGCGGCCGAACTTTTTGGGGAATAGATGACTCAGGTTTATTATCAGCTGGACAACAACCATCTCGCATTGGCGACGTTGATTATATTCTGCCTCACTTATGCCGGGATCGCGATCGGGCACGGACTGATCTGGAAGCTCGACCGGACCGGCATCGCGCTTCTCGGCGGGATCGCGATGCTGTCGCTCGGCTGCGTAACGCTGCCGGAGGCGGTGGCTTCGGTCAATATGCCGTCGATCCTGCTGCTGTTCGGGCTGATGGTCGTCGCGGGACAGCTGCATTACGCGGGTTTTTACCAATGGGCGGCGCAATGGATTTCCAAGACGCTCGACCGCCCGGCGCTGTTTCTTTTTCTGCTGATGATGGCCAGCGGCATTCTCTCGGCTTTTCTCAACAACGCGGTCGTGGTGCTCGCGTTCGCGCCCGTGATCATCTATTCGCTGCGCAAAAAGCACCTCAATCCGGTCCCGTTCCTGATCGCGCTGCCGATTTCGGCCAACATCGGCTGTGCCGCGACGATGGTGGGGAACGCCCAGAACGTGCTGATCGGGGAGATGGCCAAGCTCAATTTCGGAAGCTACATGCTCTTCGCCGTGCCGCCGGTGCTGATTTCGCTGCTGGCGGCCTACGGGATCTGCTACTATGTCGGGCGGCGCGACTTCCACCGGCGCCCGGAGGCCACGCCGGTGCACCGCGAAATCCTTGAGGATGTTCCCTTCGACTGGTGGCGGACGACCAAAGGGATCAGCGTCCTGACGGCGGTGGTGGTGCTGCTGATTACGACGAAGTATCCCAGTTATCTGCTGGCGCTGACCGGTGCGGGGATGCTGCTTTGCAGCCAGCGGCTCGAAAGCAAAAAAGTGCTGGCGCTGGTCAATTGGCAGTTGCTGGTCTTGTTCATCGGGCTTTTTGTGGTGGTGGGCGCATTCTCCACCAATGGCTTTGCAACGCTCTTCCAGCGGATTCTGCTCGAGCACTCGGTCAACTTGCATCTGCCCTGGGTGATCGCCGCCGTTTCGGCGGTGTTGAGCAACCTCATCAACAATTCGGCGGCGGCGGTGCTGCTGGTCCAGATGATCGATATGACGGTTCCTCAAAACGCCTACGCGCTGGCGATTTCCAACGCCTTCGCCGGGAATCTCCTGCTGATCGGAAGCATGACCAACCTGGTCGCGGCGCAGAGCGCGGAGAACTTCGGGATTAAGCTCGGGTTTCTCAACTTCGCCCGTTACGGGATACCGGCGTCGCTGACCTCGTTAGGTTTTTTATTGCTTTATTTGTACTTGATCTGACGGTTTTGCGGCCGCCTTGACGCGGGTCATCCACTTGGAGTTGCGGACGGTCACGATGCAGTAGGGGCCGATCCAGGCGAGGAAGCAGAAGTTGAAAATGGCGAAGGTATACGCCCACAGCGCCTCGCTGCTGCCGTAACGCCAGACGAAAAGCACGGCCGGCAGCGTCGCCCAGGCGATCAGCGACGCCAGCATCGTCATCGAGAAGCTGACCGGGGCGTTGATCAGCCCGTAAATCAGAGTCGGCAGCAAAAAGACCGGCGTAATCAGCCAGACCGTCTGCATCAAGAGATTGAACTGGATGCCGAGCTGGTGGAGATTGGTCTTTTTGAAGGCGAATTCGTACATCACCATGGTTTCCCGGATATCGCCGCGCCCCCAGCGCATGAACATCTTGCAGAGCGTCCGGTAACGCGACGGCACCTCGGTCAGCGCCACCGCGTCGCGCTGGAAGACCACCTCGTGCCCGTTGCGAAGCAGATAAGTCGTCAGCGCCCGGTCTTCGGCGATGTGGGCGGTCTGCCCGAAAAACATCTGCTTGACCCACTCGTCGAGGAACGGCAGGATCGCCGAGCGGCGGTAGGCGCTCAGCGCTCCCGGCGTGCAGAACACCGAACGGATCGCGCTCTGCGCCGAGCGGATGATTTCAAAGTTGAAGACGAAATTGACGTCCATCATCCGGGGAATCGAGCCGTCTTTGGTGTTGAGCACGCGAATATTTCCCGCGACGCCGCCGATTTTGGGGTCGATGAACGGCGAATTGAGCACCCGGAGCGTATCGGGGAAGACCACCGAGTCGCTGTCGACGGTGACGATCACATCGGCTTTGGAGTTGGTGATGCCGTAATAAAGGGCATTGCGTTTGCCGCCGTTTTTCTCCAACTTGATCGGGATGATCCGGTTGTCGGAGCGGGCGGCGACTTCGCTGATCCAGTCCCAGGTGTCGTCGACGCTGCCGTCGTCGACGGCGAGGATTTCGAGTTTTCCGGCGGGGTAATCGCTGGCCATCACGCTCTCGAGCGCATTGAGGACGTTGCGTCCCTCGTTGTAGGCGGGGACGATCACCATGCAGCTCGGGAGCTCGTCGTCGGAGAGCGTCGGATGCGGCTTGTAGCTGAAAAAGGCGAGAAAAAAGAGATAGATGTAATAAATGATATTGAGCAGCAGCACCCCGGCTCCGACCGACATCAGGAAATTGGTGGTCGAGTTGGCGTAGATCGAGCGAAGCGGCATGTAGGCGGCGCCGGTGGCCAGCGCGGTAAGCAGAAGGGCCAGCGTCAAAAGCTTGATCGTGCCGGGACTGGCGATCCGCTGCATGGTAAACATCAGGGGAGACTGGATCATCCGGTAGATCTGACCGGTTGCGTTTTCAATGCTGTTGAAAGAAAAACGTGAGTTCGGCATCTTCAAAATTCCGTATCATTTTGCTGGTAACATGATTATAATATACCCGCGCGGAAAATAAATTTCAAACTGTCTTTTTCTGCTCAAGCTCTTCCCAGCGCCGGTAAAGCGCTTCGGCGGCCGCTTTGGCCCGGTCGAGCTCGGCGGTCAATTCCGTAATCCGGCCGCCGTGCGCGGTGAAGAAGTCGGGGGAGGAGAACAGCGTTTCAAGGGATTCGACCGCCTCTTCGGCTTCGAGGACTCTGTCCTCGATGGCGGCGAGCTCCAATTGTTCGCTGTAGGTCAGTTTGCTTTTGACCGGGGCGGCCTTTGGGGGAGGGGACGTTTTGGCCGGAGCCGCTTTCGGGGCCGGGGCGCTTCGTTCGCGGCGCTTCTCGAGGTGGTAATCGTAATCGCCGGGGGTGTAGAAAATCCCGCCGTCCTCGAAGCCGATGATTCCGTCGCAGACACGATTGAGGAAGTAGCGGTCGTGGCTGACCGCCGCCACGCAGCCGTCGAAGTTGGTCAGAGCCTCCTCCAGCAGCCGCAGCGTCGAAAGGTCGAGGTCGTTGTTCGGTTCGTCGAGGATCAGGAAATTGCCGCCGCGCTTGAGGATCTTGGCCAGCGTCAGCCGGGCCTTTTCGCCGCCCGAGAGGTGCTTGACCTGGGTATTGATTCGCTCGTCCTCAAAGAGAAAACGCTTGAGGTAGCCCCAGACGGTGATCTTTTCGCTGCCGAATTCGACCGTGTTGGAACCTTCGGCGACCTCTTCGGCAACGGTTTTCTCGGGATCGAGCACCAACCGCGACTGGTCGATGTAGTTGAATTCGACGGTCGGCGCGATTTTGACCGTGCCCTGCTGCGGCTCGAGCATGCCTGTCACCAATTTCAGCAAAGTCGATTTGCCGACGCCGTTCGGGCCGACGATGCCGAGGCGGACGCCGGGCTGGAATTCAAAGTCGAATTCGTTGAACAAGGTTTTGCCGCCGTAGGACATGCCGACGCCGGAGAGAATCACGGTTTGATTGCCCAATCGCGGGGCAGGGGGAATCACAAGGTCCATTTCGCCCGTCCGCACCGGGGCGTTTTCGGCGGCGATGGCCTGGAAATGCTTCAGGCGGCCGACGTTGCGGCGCAAGCGGGCCTTCGGGGAACGGCGGACCCACTCGATTTCGCTGCGGAGGAATTTGCGCCGCTTGCTCTCCTGGAGGTCCTCGGCGGTTTCACGGTCGGCTTTGGCGTCGAGGAAGTCGGCGTAGGAGCCGGAGTTGGAGAAGAATTTGCCGTTGTCGAGCTCGATGATCCGGGTCGCGATCCGGTCTAGGAAGTAGCGGTCATGGGTGACGAAGAGAACGCTGCCGCGGTAGGCGGCGAGGAACTCCTCGATCCACTCGATGGTTTCGACGTCGAGGTGGTTGGTGGGTTCGTCGAGCAGCAGCAAATCGGGCTCGGAGACGATCGCGCGGGCAAGGCCGATCCGGCGTTTTTCGCCGCCGGAGAGCAAACTCACGGGGACGCTATCGGGGGGCAGCCGGAGTTTTTCGGCGACGGTTTCAAGCTTGGTTGCGGGGTG
>JAVBUI010000185.1:0-3078 GCA_031555495.1 Victivallaceae bacterium
TCCGCTTTTTGATACAGCCGACCCCGATTATCAGATCGTTCTTTGCTTCCGGGGCGTCAAATGAATGCCGGGCGGTTCCTTGAGGTAGCCGGCAACGTGGGCCGGAACCTGTTGTCGCCGCCGCTGGTGGTGCTTTTGTACCATCGGGTCGCACGGTTGGCGGAAGACCCCTGTGAGCTCGCGGTTGCTCCGGAGAATTTCCGTGCTCAGATGAAGTTTCTCGCCGATCATTATCCGGTGTTGCGCTTTGAAGATGATTGGGGGGTGATTGAAGAGTTGTCGTTCGTGGTAACGTTCGACGACGGCTATGCCGACAACCTTGAACAGGCGCTGCCGATCCTTGAGGAGTGCCGTGTTCCCGCGACTTTTTTTGTCAGCAGCGGATTTTTTGGGGAGAAACGCTTCTTCCCGTGGGACCGCGAGGTGGTGGAGAACCGAATCCTGACCGAGGATGAATTAAAAACGCTGGCCGCCTCGGAACTGGTGACGATCGGCGGACACACCGTCAATCATCCGCGTTTGAGCACGCTTGAGCCGGAGCTGCAGCGAAACGAGATTATCGGGGGGTGTCGCGATCTGGAGCGGATGCTGGGGCGGAGGATCGAGGTTTTCGCCTATCCCTTCGGCAACCGGGCCGACTTTGATGAAGACAGTTGCCGGATCTGCCGGGAGGCCGGCCTAAAAAAAGCAGCGGCGGCTTATCCGGGGCAATTTCATGCCAAATGGACCGATCCGGTGAAGATTCCGCGCCATGTTGTCCGCGATTGGCGGGTGGATGAGTTTCGAAGGATGTTTTTGAGATTCAAATATCTATGAAAATTTTGCACGTCAATTACCATCAATCCGGCGGCGGTGCGCCGCGCGCCGTAATGCGCCTTCACCGTGAGCTTCTTAATTGCGGCGTCGATTCGCATTTTTTGTCCGTGGAGGTTGCTTCCGGCGAGCCGGAAAAAAATGTTTTTTCCGTTGGTCCGGCGCGGCATTTTTATTGCCGGGTGATGCAGCGCTTTGAACGGCAGCTTCTTCGGCTTGACTGCTACCGGGGAATTATGCCGCGGTCGCTCAATCTTTTTTCCGCCGGACTGCCGGCCCTGATCGAACGCGAAAACCCGGATCTGATCCACCTTCACTGGATTCACGGCGCGATGCTGTCGGCGGCGGAGTTGCCACGGCTCGGCCGCCCGGTGCTGTGGACGCTTCACGATCACTGGGCAGGTTGCGGCGCGGAGCATCACCATCAGACGGGAGATTTTCGTTACCGGACCGGATACGGTCGCAACGCGCCCGATTTCTGGGATTCCTGGAACTTTAACCGCAAAATACGGTTATGGAAAGATTGGCAATTTCACCTTGTCGCTCCGAGCCGCTGGCTTTACGGTCAAGCGGTTGAAAGTCTGCTTTTGCGGGACCGGCCGCTGCGGCATATCGCCAATGGCTTGAATCTGGAGGTTTTTTCCCCCGGTGACCGCGCCGCCGCGCGTCGCAGTCTGGGAATCGACAAAGATGAGACCGTGCTGATGCTCGGCAGTTGCTCTGTCGCCGATCCCAACAAGGGAGGCGTGGAGCTGATGGCCGCCCTGGAGTGCCTGAGGAAACGCAAGCCGGATCTGGCGATCCGGCTGCTGGTTCCCGGACGCGGGCGCCTGGTGTTGTCGTCGCCGTTTCCCGTGTTGCAAACGGGATTCATTTTATCCGAAGAGAGCATGGCGGAGCTCTATCGGGCGACCGATGTGGTATTGCTCGGCTCGAAGTTTGACAATTTGCCCAATATGTTGACTGAATGCGCCGCGTGCGCGACGCCGGCGGTGGCGTTCGCGGTCGGCGGCTGTCCCGACACGATCCGGCACCGGGAGAGCGGTTATCTGGCCGAACCCTTCGATCCGGCCGATTTTGCAGCCGGGATTGAACTTGCGCTTGAGCATCGCGACGAATGGGGCGGCAATGCGCGTAAACTTGCCGAAGAAAATTTTGATGTCCGCAAGGCGGTACGCCAATATATTGAATTTTACCGGGAAATTCTGAAATGGAAAAGATGATCCGTGAAGTAATGACCCATCCCCTGCTGGCGGAAAAACCGCCGGTGCTGCTCGATATCGGCGCTTCCAGCCGTGTTCACGAACGTTGGCGGAGCATTGCGCCTTATTCGATCTGCATCGCTTTTGACCCTGATGTCCGGCTGATGGACCATGTCCCCGCGGCGGCGAAGGCGTTCCGGGAATATCGGGTGGCGCCGATGATCGTGCACGGCTCGGTCGACGGCGAATGCGATTTTTATCTGGCTTCGTCACCGGAGTGTTCGAGTACGCTTAAATTGCGGAGCGAAGCGGTCAAACGCTGGCACTTTCAATACTTTTTTGAGCTGGCCGAAAAGACCGTGCTGCCGTGCGGCACCTTGCCGCGCATCCTTGCCGAGGTCGGCGTCGACGCGGTCGACTGCTTCAAAGCCGATACCCAGGGGACCGATTTGCGGATTCTCGAGAGTCTCGGACAGGAACGGATCGGCCGGCTGCTGAGCATCGAGCTGGAGCCGGGGCCGTCGGTCGCCTACGAAAACGACGACAGCGCGGGAACGGTGCTGCGCCGGATGGAGGATTATCCCGAATTCAGGTTGAGTGAGATGCGGCCCTTGGGCAGCCAATATTTTCCGCTTGAGCTTGAACAAAAATACCTGACTACTTTGCAGCGGCGGCTGATTCCGACCGCGCACCGGAGCTCGCCCTTGTGGTTTGAGCTTACCTACCTCAACGACTTTTCGCGGGACGGGGCGATGACGATGCGCGAATATCTGCTCGGCTGGGTGATCGCGGTGAGCGACGGTGAGTACGGCTGGGCGCTCGAGCTCTGCCAACGTGGCGAGGCGCGTTTCGGCGATGCGATTTTCGAGCGCATGCGCGCCGCGACGCTGCGGAGCATCCCGTGGGTGTGGCCGGTGCTGAAACGGCTGGGGCGCAAGCTTCTGAGGTGCGACCGATGAAGCTCTCGATCATAACCGTGGTCCGCAACAATGTCGATGAAATCGAGGAGACGATGGCGAGTGTGCTCGATTGCCAGCCCGGCGTCGAGCTCGAATATATCGTC
>JAVBUI010000287.1:0-4279 GCA_031555495.1 Victivallaceae bacterium
ATGCGCTGGGGTTCGCGGCGACTTACCTTGCCCCGGAATTTCCCCGGATTCCGCCGGAGAAGGTGCGTTCGGCGCTGAACCGGCTGCTGCCGACTTCAATCAGGATCGCGTCGATCACCGAGGTGCCTCTGGGGTTTCATGCCCGGTTTGACGCGTTGGGCAAGGCTTATACTTACGTGCTCAATCTGGGGGACGACACGCCGTTTTCGGCGCGTTACAGCTGGCGGCCGGGGCGGCCGGTCAATTGTGAACGGATGATGGAGGGGGCGAAATATCTGGTCGGGACGCATGATTTTTCGAGTTTCGTGGTGGAGCGGAACCGGATCGATGACGCGGTGCGGACGATTTACCGGATCGGGGGGAAGCGGTTCGGGGAGTATTATTGCGTGACGTTTGTCGGCAACGGCTTTTTGTATAAAATGATCCGGTGTTTGATGGGGACGCTGGAGGCGGTGGGGGGCGGGGCGTTGAACCCGGAGGCGGTTAAGAGGATACTGGAGGCGCAAGACCGCTGCGCGGCCCCGTCGACCGCCCCCCCGCACGGATTGTTCCTGAACAAGGTGTTCTATCAGCAAAGCGAGATGGAAGCGTTTGAATTAGACGGCGTGCCGTTCTTCAAATAACGCGCGCCAAGGCACCGGTAAGGAGCGGAGCGCATCAGCGTGGAGCGACGGGTCCAGGGCCACTCGGCCCTGGTGCGGAATCCAAAGGGCGCACAGCCCTTTGGCGGAGTGTGAGGCGGAGCCTCGCGGTCGCCGGGCGAAGCCCCCAGCTCAAGATGCGGAACGAAGTTCCGCCGCTGAGCCCGGTCAAAGCGGAGGCCGCCAGGCCGGAGCGACCATTCTCCTGGGGATACACGGCGTGTGGATTATTTTTGCAAACGATATGGGCTTGGGTGACATCGCTCCGCAGGCGCTGCGCGCCCACGTCGCTCGGACCGGGCTCAGCTCGCGACTCCGTCGCTCTTCTTGAGCTGGGGGCTTCGCCCGGCGACCGCGAGGCTCCGCCTCACACTCCGCCAAAGGCTCCTCGCCTTTGGAATCCCGCCAGGGCCGCGTGGCGTGAGGCCCCGTCGCTCCGCGCTGGTGCGCTCCGCTCCCTATCGGCGCTTTGGCACGCACTACTCCCACGGGTCGAACAGCACTTGTTCCAGATCGACCGTTCCATCGCGCCGGAACGGCACGCGCTCTTTCTCCAGCAGTCGCCGCTGTTCCTCTTCGCACCCCGGCGCCAGTCTCCCCGCGCTGTTCACCACCCGATGCCACGGCACCCTGTGCCCCGGCGCAAGGCGTGCCATCGCCCGCCCCACCATCCGCGCCCGGCGCGGCGTATCCAGCAGAAACGCGATCGCGCCATACGTCGTCACCCGCCCCGCCGGCACCGAACGCACAATTCCGTACACTCTTTCGTAATAAGCCGTATCCTCCGCCATCGCGCCGCGCTCCCTGTCCTGTCGTTTCACACCTTTCAAAATAACCCTCCGGCGGCATTTATGCAATACGCCGTCAAAAAAAAGATCATGCAGGAAAACAACATGGTCAAAATATCACTGATTTTTTAGATTATCACCGGCATCGGCGATTTTCCGCTTGTACTTTCAAAGGCAGAATGTATATTAGCTGAAATTATATTATCGACACGGCGCCATTCCCGACTTAAGCCGAATGGCTCTATCAGGATGTCATAAATGAATTTTTTATTGCGCTCGATCATATTTTTCTGCATTTTTTGCATCTTTTCCGCCCAAGCGTCGGAAAAGGTACCGCCCGCCGGGAAACGCATCCTCTGGATCAATACCTACGCGGCCGACGACCCCTGGTGCCGCTCTTTGATGAGCGGGTTCCAGGAGACGATGAAGCAGGCGGCGGTCAACGGCAAATACGAAATCTTTGACCTCGGCATCCGCTACCAGCTCGCCGGAGCCACCGCCGCCGCCGACCTGGTCGCCCTCGCCGAAATGCTCGAAAGCACCCCTTACGACCTCATCGTGACCACCGACACCAGCGCCGCCGACCTGTTTCTCGACCTCAAACTCAAGAAACCGGAAAAGAGCCCGGTGCTGCTGATCGCCTACGCCGGTCCCGCTCCGCTGAAAAAGCGGATCCCCCCCGGCTCCGGGCTCACCGGGATCCAGGTCAGCCGGAACCTCGAAGACTCCGTCCTCCTCGCCCGGCGCCTCCGCCCGGACCTGAAAGACGTGGTCGTGGTGACCGAAGCGGTTTTCAACGACCAGAGCGTCCCCAAAGTCGATCAGCGGATCCAGGACAGTCTCGGCGTCAAAATCCGGATCATCGGCGGCAATGAATATTCGACCGAAAAAATGCTTGAAGAGGTCGAGCTCCTGCCGAAGGACGCGCTGCTGCTCTTCGACTCCTGGATGTCCGCGCAGGAGACGCTGGCGGAGCACTCTTATACGGTGCTGCCCCGGATACAGGAGAGCTTTCCGGGATTGATTTTCGGCAAATACGACTCCTATATGCGCTCCGGCTCCATGGGCGGCCTCGTCCAGCGGGGACGCGATATCGGCATTCAGGGCGGGCACATGGCGCTCCGGCTGATGGCGGGAGCCCCCGCGCCCGCGGAAGAATCGAAGCCGGTGGTCTGCCTCGACGAAACCGCGTTGACGGAGCTCAAAATCCCGATTTCAAGCGCGCCGAAGGATACTATCTGGGTCAACATCCCGCCGTCGTTCTGGGAAAAACACGTCACCCAGTTCGCCGCGCTGGGCCTGATTTTGATCGTTTCGCTGATCGTCTACAGCATCGCGCTGCGGTCCAGGCGCCGGATGCAGTTGAAAAACGAAATGCTCTTCCAGCACTTCCCCTCCCGCCTCTTCGTCTTCAACCGCCAGGGCATGGTCATTCATTCCCATTTGCCCGAACAGGAGAGCCAGTCGCTCCGCAGCGTCAAGGATTTGCCGGAGGAGGTCAGCCGCCTTTTTGAAGAGGTGATCGAACAGGTTTTCCGCAGCGGCAAAGATGAGGTCCGGCTCTATTTCCTGAATGGCGAACACCGGCGGACCCAATTCATCCGGCTGCCCGAGAACAACCCGTTCCAGCAGGACGCCGTGATGGTCATCTCGTCGGATGTGACCGAGTTGCACAACGCCAATCCGGCGGCCAGGCGCCTTTCCGACCGGTTGCGCCTGACGCTCGACTCGATCGGCGACGCCGTGATCACCACCGATCCGGAAGGGCGGGTGACTTCACTCAACCCGATCGCCGAAAAACTGACCGGCTTCACCTCCGACGAGGCGGTCGGGCGAAAACACGAAGAGGTTTTTCATATCATTCACGCGCTCGACAACACGCCGGTGGTCTCCCCGATCGCGCAAGCGCTCGCAAGCGCCGAAATCGTGCATTTGTCCAATCACGTGGTTCTGATCGCCAAAGACGGCGCCCGGCGCCACGTCAACGACAGCGCCGCCCCGATCATGGAGGACGGTTCCGTCGCCGGCGGCGTACTGGTGTTCCGCGACGTGACCGAGGATTACGAACAGCGAACTCTGCTCCGCGTCCAGGCCAGCGCGCTCTATACGGCGATGAAAATCGCCAAATTCAACTACTTCCGGCTGAACCCGCAGGGGAGGCTGATCTCCGCCTCTTCCAATACTTTCTGGCCGATCGACGAAAACAAGAAACCCCTCCCCGCCACGCACTGGGCGGACCCGGAATTTGTGGACCCGCTCGAAACCCAGTGGCAGGCGCTGCTTTCCGGCGAAAGCAATCATCTGTACCAGGTTTATTCTTCGACCCGCAAAGGCGAGAAGCAATATTTTGAAGTCCGCATGGAGAAGTCGTTCAACGACATCACCGGCGAAACGGAGCTTTGCGGCGTGATCCAGGATATCACCGAAGCGCGCAAAAATGAAATGCTCTATCGCGACCGCCTGAATTTATTTGAAACCGTCGTCGAGCACCTCCCCGGCTTCCTCTTCGTCAAAGACGTCGACGACGAATTCCGTTTCCTCCTGTGCAACACCCGGTTCGAGGAGCTGATGGGGCACACCGGCGCGGAGCTGATCGGACACCGGGACCGCGACTTCTTCGTCGACGAAAACGGCCTCTGCAAAATCGAGGAAGACGACAAAAAGCTGGTCGCCGACGGCAACACCATCGACGTGATCGAATCCTTCACCAACTCCACCGGCCGCTTCTTCGCCATGCGCACGGTCAAAAAGCTGCTGTATAAATCGGACGGCAAACGGCTGCTCCTGGGCATGGGCGTCGACCTGACCCGCGAATACCAGCTCGAGCAGAAGCAGGCCGAAACCATCAAG
>JAVBUI010000078.1:0-4189 GCA_031555495.1 Victivallaceae bacterium
CTTGATGCCGGAAGCTGGAAAAATCCCCGTTTCGCGGGAACCCGCGTCCCGTCGCTCGACGAAGTGCTGGCGGCACTGCCGGAGAACGGCCGGATTTTTATCGAAATCAAAGAAAAGAACTTCATCGGCGATCTCAAAAAACTGCTTGAAAAGCATGGTGTCAAGCAGGATCAAATTACCGTCATTTCCTACCGCGACACCGAGCTTGCCGCGCTCAACCGCGAGTATCCCGGTTTTCGCAGCAACCTTTTGGTGACGGGCAAGAGTTTCGTCGAGAACCCCCAGAAATATCTCGAAAAGGTCAAGGAGATCGGCTGTACCGGGATTTCGGTCGGGATCGGGCAGGCGTTGACGCCGGAGATGGTCAAGCTTTTTCACGACAACAACCTTGAATTTCATGCCTACACGATCGACGATGCCAAAAAAGCAAAACACCTGATCGATTGCGTCGTCGACGCCATTTACAGCAATCGGCCCAATGCGCTGCGCGAAAACCTTGTTTCGCAAAAATAGTTCGCAATTCAACACAGGGAGCCGCAAATGATGAAAAAAGCCGCTTTCACGCTGATCGAACTTCTCGTCGTCATCGCAATCATCGCCATCCTTGCCGCCATGCTGCTGCCGGCTTTGAACAAGGCCCGCAATCAGGCCAAGCGGGCGTCGTGCGCCAATAATCACAAGACCCTCAGTCTGGGAGTCCTGTTGTATGTTGATGCTTACGACTTTTTTCCGGTGACCAGCGAGGCGGACGATTCTCCGTCCCCGTACGGTGGGCTCCGTTGGAAAAGCATGATTGCGCCGTACTTTGGAATCAGCCTCGATGACGTCGTCGGCTCAACTGCCGCCGGGATCAAGAAGGAGTTCGCCCGGGGGGCCTTTCGTTGTCCGTCATGGACCAATAGCGGCGCGGTCGTGATCACGACGAAAATCGCGTTCGGCGGCGGCAGCGGTTATAATTGGGGCGGCGGCAGTGACCTGGGGCTCGGCTACAAAGGCAATTACGTCAAACCGAACATGGTCTCCAAGCCGTCCGAGACGATCGTCACCGGCGACAGTTCGGATGCGATTCCCGCGGAAAATCAAGGCAGCGCGTTGTATTACAAAGATTCCGGTCCCGGTGTCGGCGACCGTCATGACAGCGCGATCAACGTAAGCTGGGCGGATGGGCACGTCGGCTTGATGAAGAAAATGGAGCTTGAAGCCGGCAAATTCAGTCCGAAGCTATCGGTTGCAAAAGAACCGCGGTATTATTATTACCGGGTCAAATAACCGGACGTAAATCTGCCTGAACGAAAGATTTTTTTTGTGCGGCATGAAAAAATGTATTTTGGAGCTATATTGATTTCAGATATATATTTAGAAATATCATGAACCCAAGAAGAGAGAGTATGTCATGCGCGATTCATTAAGCGTATTGGGCGCCGGGATTAAAAAGCACCGCCGGGAACAGAAAATCACCTTGCAGGAGCTGGCGGAGAAGACAGGGCTCTCCGCCGGGCTGCTTTCCAAAATCGAGAATTTCCGAACCATTCCTTCGCTGCCGGTGTTGCTGACGATTGTTGCCGCGCTCAAAATCGATCCGGGTGAGCTTTTCCGGGAATTACGGGCGCCGGAAAAATCGAAGTGGGTCCTGATCCGTCCCCCGGACCGTAAACCGGTCGAGCGCGAAGAGGGGCGCAAGCTCGGTTACGAACTGATTCTGGAAACACCGCTTCCGGCCGGCAGCAGCATGCAGTTGATGTTCGTCCGGGTTCCCCCGGGCCCCGGCGGTGAACCGGTGACCAACGATGCGGATCAACTGATTTTCATGCTGAGTGGGGAAATCATTTACCGCATCGACGGCGAGTTGGTCCGGATTCAGGCGGGCGACACGTTGTTCTTTGACGGCAGATTGCCGCATGTTACGGAAACTAATCCGGGCGAAGAGTCGACGAATATTACATTTTACTTTTTTCAGCCCTCGGAATAGGGGGGAGGAGGCGATGGCGGTCTTCTGCGCTTTTTTGTGCCTCGGCTTCTCCGCCTGCAATGATTTGTTATTCAAGCTTTTCGCCCGGAAAGAGCGTTCGCGGGGCTTGTTCGTCGCCGTCATCGGCGCGGTCTGGCTGGCGATGGTGGGCGTGACGCTGAAGGGGGACGCGATCGATTGGCCCGCGACGATGTTCTGGGGGGCGGTTTCGGGCGTGTTTTCGGTGACGGGCAATCTCCTGTTGATCGAGTCGATGGGACGGCTCGGGGCGGGCGTCTGCTCGACCATTTACCGGCTCAACCTGGTGCCGGTGGTGTTGGGCGCTTCGCTGCTGCTCGGCGAAACGCTTTCGCTGCTTCAGTGGATCGGTGTCGGTTGCGCAATTATGGCGGTGCTTGCTTTCCGTCCGAAGGGCGGGGTGCCGAGGCCGGGCGGAAAGATGTTGACGGCGGCTTTTGCCTTGATCATTCTCGCCGCCTTCTTGCGGGCCGGGATGGGCTTGAGTTACCGTTACGGGTTTCTGCATGGAGCCGACCGGGGGTGGGTGACCGCGCTCAATGCGGTCTGTTGGATCGCTGGAGGATTGGTTTACGCCCGGTTTTGTGAGAAAAAAGGCGCGCCCCTCAATTGGAAAATGGCGGGGTACGGGGCGCTTTCGGGGTGTCTTGTGGTCGGAATCGTGGTCACGATGGCGCTCTCGCTGCAATACGGCGAGGCGGCGCAGGTGTTGCCGATCGCCCAGATGAGCTTTTTGCTGACCTCGATTTTGAGCATCTGGCTGTTGAAAGAGAAATTCACCGCGCGTTTCGGCGCGGCGCTGGGGTTGGGCGTCGCGGCGATCGTATGTTTGGTGGTATAACAGGAAATATAAAGGAGCGATATGTTGCAGGAAGCATTCGAAGTGTGTCCGAGGATCGTCAGGGCGGGAGTCGAATCAAAAATTTCCGTCGCCGCCAAGTTTGAGCTTCAGCGTTTTTCGCGCTTGTCGCGCGAGGGGCGGCTGGTGCTGCAATGGATCGAAGTCGGCGGGACGCTCGCGGACGGCGGGCGGGCCGGGTGGAACGAATTCAACGACGGCGCGATCGAAATTGCCGCCGGTGATCCCGAACGGATCTCGTTCATTCTGCCGCCGGTCGGGGAAGGGGAGGTGTATTGCCGGATTTCGCTTGAGCGAGACGGGGGCGCGCGCACTTCTGTCTGCGAATTCGGCGTTTACGCGCTTGAGGCGGATCTTTTCGCCAAACAGTCGTTCCGGGGTGACCTTCATGTGCACAGCAGCTATTCGGCCTGCGGGAATCCCAGTGAGGATCCCCGGTTCATCGCCGCCAAGGCGCGGCAGCGCGGGCTTGATTTCATGGTTTTGACCGACCACATGCAAATGGCCCCGTCGCGCGAATTACAGGACTTCGTCGGGACTTGCGACACCGATTTCAAAGTGTTTCGCGGCGAAGAGGTGCATCTGCTGGAGAAGCAGCTCCCGAGCCTTTTCCGGGGCAGCGGATTTCTCCCCGCCATCCACATCGTCAACTTCGGCGGCGAAGCCGGGGTGGGCGAGTACGCCAACACTCACATCGACGAATATCTCGGCGCGATCCGGAGACAGGCGGCGAAGCTCGATCCGGCTCTCCCCGAGTCGATCCGGTTCCTGATGGCGGGGGCGGACTGGATCGTCGGGCGCATCCATGATTTCGGAGGGCTGGCGATCTTCTGCCATCCCTTCTGGCGGCCCAATCACCGCTGCAATCTCCCGAAGGCGGTCCGGGAGTACATGCTTGAACACCACCTCTTCGACGCGATTGAGGTCACCGGCCTCGGCGCGGGGAGCAAAAGCGAACACCTTGGGAACTATCGGGAGGGCAACAACCTCTGCGCCGCCTGGTGGCAGGCGGAATCGATCAGGCGCGGCAAAATGATCCCGCTGGTCGGCACTTCCGACAGCCACGCCGCGCTTGACCTGATCGGGCGTCAATACACGATGGTTTTCGCCGAAGACGACTCTTTTGAGGCGCTGGCGGCGGCGATCCGGCGCGGTGACGCGGTCGCAGTCTCCGATTATCCCGGCGAAACGCCGCAGATCCTCGGAGACTTCCGGCTGGTGCAATACGCGCATTTCCTGCTCCGCGAATTTTACCCCGGCCTCGCCGCGCGCTGTGAACGCGAGGGGCTCGCGATGCTCTACATCGCCGCGAACGCGCCTTCGAGCGCCTCCGTGATGTCCTC
>JAVBUI010000162.1:0-4917 GCA_031555495.1 Victivallaceae bacterium
CTCTTCGTGAGCTGGGGCTCCGCCCGGGCGACGGCGAGGCTCTGCCTCACACTCCGCCAAAGGACTATGCGTCCTTTGGAATCCGCACCAGGGCCGAGGAGCCCTGGACCCGTCGCTCGGCGGGCACGCCTCGCTCCCTACGGGCGCTTTGGCACGCTTTACTTCACGAAGTAGGTCTTCAGCGGCGGGAAGCCGTTGAATTCCACCGCGCAGTAGCTCGAGGTGTAGGCGCCCGTGGTGAACCAGTACAGCCGGTCGCCCGGCTTCAGGTAGGCCGGGAGCGGGTTGCGGAAGAATTCGTACATGATATCCTGGCTGTCGCAAGTCGGACCCGCGATGATGAAGTCTTCGCTTTGTTCGCCTCGCGCTTCGCTGTAGAGCGGATAACGGATGCTTTCGTCAAAGGTTTCGATCAGGCCGTTGAATTTTCCCGCGTCGATGTAAACCCATTTGTCGACCCCGACCGAGGATTTCTGCGAAACCAGCACCACTTCGGATACCAGCACCCCCGCTTCGCCCACCAGCGAACGGCCGGGCTCGAGGATGATTTCCGGGAAATCGTCGCCGAAGTCCTCATGGAGGTAACGGCAGATTTCTTCGGCGTAAACTTCCATCGGATTGGTCTTGGAAATATAGCTCGCCGGGAAACCGCCGCCCATATTGATCAGATTGAGCTTGACGCCTTCGCCCTTGAGGTAGTCGAAAATATAACGGACCTTGGCGATCGCCGAGTCCCATGCGCCGATGTCGCGCTGCTGCGAACCCACGTGAAACGAAATGCCGCACGGATCGAGCCCGAGCTCACGCGCCAGCAGCACCAGGTCGATCGCCATGTCGGGGTGGCAGCCGAATTTGCGCGAAAGCGGCCAATCGGCGGTCTCCGAGCCCTCGGTCAGGATGCGGCAGAAGACCCGCGACCCCGGCGCTTCCTTGGCCAGGTGCCGGACGTCCTGCTCGCTGTCGGTGGCGAAGAGGCGGACGCCGCGTTCATAGAAATAACGGATGTCGCGCGCCTTCTTGATCGTATTGCCGTAGCTGATCCGGTCGGGCGAAACACCGAGCGCCAGCACCCGGTCGAGCTCGTAAATCGAAGCGATGTCGAAGTTCGAACCGAGGTCGCGCAGCAGTTCAAGCACCTCTTTGGCCGGATTCGCCTTGACCGCGTAATAGACGTTGGCGAACTCAAAATGCCTCTTGAGCTCGGCATATTTGGCTTTGATGATATTCAAATTGACTACGATGAACGGAGTTTCGTGACGGTCCGCTTCAGCGCGGATCATTTCCCAATCCGCGACGTCGTAGTAATCCAGAACATTGATTCGCATTGTTCCGTACCCTTTGTTGGGGGAGCCGGTTTCAAAAGCCGCTTCGGAATGGTCCCGAAACTGCTTTTGAAATCGGCTCCAGATTAAAAAATATCAACAGACAAAATTAAGATTGAAAATATTACCCCGATATTTCATAATGCAAATTGGAATCGGTTAATTTCCGCTTTTTTTTGCCGTCCCGAGTTCTTCCCGCCAGAATTCGATCTGCTTCGCCACTTGCCGGTAGCCGGTGCCGCCGGTGATGTCGCGCTTGGCCACGCTGTTTTCGGGCGAAAAAAGCGAGGGAAATTCGTCGGTCGCCTCGGGCATGGTCAAACGCATTTCCTGCACCGGCACCCGGTCGAGCGCCACGCCGCGTTCGCGGCAGTATTTGACGAACGCCCCGACCCGGTGATGCGCGTCGCGGAAGGGGACGCCCAGTTCGACCAGTTTTTCGGCCAGGTCAGTTGCCATCAGCGCCGGATCGGCGGCGGCTTCACGCATGCGTTCGCGCCGGATGGTCATGGTTTCGATCATCGAGGGATAGACCTTGAGAATCAGCTCGGCGGTATCGACCGCGTCGAAAATCCGCTCCTTGTCTTCCTGGAGATCGCGGTTGTAGGTGAGGGGGAGGCCCTTGCAGAGCGTCAGGAGCGCCATCAGGTCGCCGGCGATGCGCGCGCTCTTGCCGCGTGAAAGTTCGGCGACGTCGGGGTTTTTCTTCTGCGGCATCAGGCTTGAACCGGTGCAGAAGGCGTCGTCGAGTTCAACGAAACCGAATTCCTGCGAGCACCAGAGGATGATGTCTTCCGAGAGGCGCGAAATGTGGACGCCGAAAATCGCCAGCGCGCCGACGAGCTCGATCGCAAAGTCGCGGTCGGCGACGGTGTCCATGCTGTTGCGGCTGACCCGTTCGAAGCCGAGCTCGGCGGCGACCATTTCGCGGTTGATGGGCAGCGTCGTTCCCGCGATCGCGCCCGCGCCCAGGGGCAGCATATTGAGCCGCTTGCGGCAGTCGAGCAGCCGTTCGCGGTCGCGGTCGAACATTTCAACGTAGGCGAGCAGATGATGGGCGAACAGCACCACCTGGGCGTGCTGGAGGTGGGTGAATCCCGGCATGATCGCCTCCGGATCGGCGGCGGCGCGGCCGACCAGCGCCCGCTGGAAATCGCGGAGCATTTCGGCGAGCGTGTCGATTTTGTCGCGCAAATAGAGCCGGATGTCGAGGTTCACCTGGTCGTTCCGGCTGCGGGCGGTGTGGACGCGGGCGCCTTCGGGGCCGAGCGAGGCGATCAGCGCGCTCTCGATGTGCATATGGATGTCTTCGAGCTCGTTCCGGTAGCTGAAATCGCCGGATTCGATCCGTTTTTCGATTTTATCGAGTTCGGCCCGGATCGCTTCGGCGGTCGCGGCGGGGATGATGCGCTGCGCCGCAAGCATGGCGACGTGCGCCTTGCTGCCGCGGATGTCTTCGCGGAAAAGCCGTTTGTCGTACGAAATCGATTCCGAAAGCAGCACCACGTCGGCGCCGGGATCGGAGCTGAATCTGCCGCCCCACAAAGCCATTTCAAGTTCTCCTGCGTTTCCAATTGCCCGCGCTGGAGGCGGCAAAGGTGATTTTTTTGCACTGGTCCGGGCCCAACACGGCGTTGACCCGGGCGATCAGCAGATCTTCGGTACCCGCAAGCTCGCGCAGGAATGCGCTGTGGCGCACTTCCAGCTCAAGCGTTCCATCGTTAAAGGATGCGACGCAGGTGAGCGCCGCCATTTGCGGCCCGGCGATAGCGGGCCAATCGCGTTTGAGGGCGAGCATCCGTCTCACCTCGTCCGAGAAGATCTTTTTTTCGATCGCGTCGATCACGTCTCCGACTTCACGGATGGGGGAGGTGTAGGCGGAAATTTCCTGCGCGGCATAGCTTTTGCCGTACCATTCCTCGAGCATTTCGCGCGTTTTACGGCGCTTTTTCATCTCGGCGTATTTGCTGCGGTCGATCATCGCCGGACCTTCCCGTCAATTGGTGGTAATACCGCAGAGGGCCACCGGCAACAGCAGCGCGTGGAACGCCAGTTTGAACGGCGCGATCCCGCCGATCACGACGTTTCGCAGCCCCGGTGCGAAGCCGCCGAAGGGCAAGCCGAACGTCAATTGGATGAACCCCCACGGCAGCAGCAGGATCTGAAGCACGTCGACCCCCATCGTCACCAGGTGTTTGCCGCCGCTGATCAGGCCGCGGACGACATAAGGGCGCGCCACTTCGGCCGCCTTGATCGCCAGCGGTGCGAGGATCGCGATCGTCACCGGGTCGATCGCTTCGGCTCTCGGAATCGGCATACAGACGTAAAACATCAGTGTCGCCAACAGAATTAAAACAGGTTTGCGCATAATCAAATAATCTCCATCGGGCCCTCTTCCGCGGCTCCGCCGACCGTCGGCCCCGGGATAGCGGGCCGGTCGCTGACGCTCTCTCGGCCCCCGGGGGGCGCGCCGTGCGGTTTCCCCGATTGGCTGCGAATATATACCTGTTTCAGGACAAAATCAAATCGGCGCGCGACTTTTTAACTAAAAGGATTTGCAAAATTTGAAAAAAGCGGCAAATTAACCTGAATAAGACCGCACCGCTTTATTACTATATGGAAAGGGCATCCGAAAATGGAAAAACATACGATTTCGATTCTGGTCGCCAACAAGTTCGGCGTTCTCGCCCGCGTCGCCGGGTTGTTCAGCGGCCGCGGCTACAATATTTCGTCGTTGACCGTCAACGAAACCGACGATCCGGCCTATTCCAAGATGACCATCGTCACCTCCGGCGACGAGCAGATCCTCGAGCAGATCGACAAACAGCTGCGCAAATTGGTGGACGTCGTCAAAGTCGACGACCGTACCGGCGGGCGCTTCATCGAGCGCGAGCTTGCGCTCTTCAAAATCAAGGCCGATACGCCCGAACATAAATCGCAGCTGATCCAGCTTGTGCAGATTTTCGGCGGCACCTTCGTGCTGGTCCACCCCGGTGAATTCGGGGTGGAGCTCTCCGGGCGTTCCGAGAAGATCGACAACTTCATGTCGATGGTCTCCGGCTTCGGCATTATCGATATGGCCCGCTCGGGCCGGGTCGCGATTTCCCGTGACGAAGAGGCTTCCGAGGTCTGAGGACGGGTTTTGAGGGGCGTTTTTTGCTGTTTTTTTCGGGAAAGTGCGATTTTGTGCTTGCCTTGCCGCAAAGCGATGCTATATTAAAGGCTCAATCGCTCGAAACAGCCGTGAAGAAAACGCTTCGCAATCCTGATTCGAGGAGTTTTTTGTAAAAAAAGCAGTACTTTTTTGAAATTGAAGCTTGCAAACGAGCGCGGGTGGTCTATATTAAAGATCGGTTCGCATATTTGCAGGCAATGCAAGAGTGAATAATTGCTCGGGTGGCGGAATTGGCAGACGCGTATGGTTGAGGTCCATATGGAGTAATCCTTGGGGGTTCAAGTCCCCCCTCGAGTACCATTTTTTGTTGCATCACTGCGGCCGGTGTGGATGCCGGGCACTGTGGATAAAAAGTTTGGCAAGGCGCCCACATAGCTCAGTGGTAGAGCACATCCTTGGTAAGGATGAGGTCTCCGGTTC
>JAVBUI010000371.1:0-3327 GCA_031555495.1 Victivallaceae bacterium
TTCTTCGTCGAAGTATCGTTTGATCATGGACGCCAATAATTTAACGCCGTCGAGCCGCCTTCAGCTCAACCAGGAGCTGATGATCCCGCCGCCCGGCCAACCGTGAGGAAATGAAAATGCAGTTGCGAGTTTTTCTGTCGATTCTGTCCGCGATCCTGATCGGCGGCTGTGTGCTCACGCCCGAGCCATACCGTGAAACCGCGGTTTATGACCTCACCGGGGCAAAGGCGGCGAAGCTCCCCGCTTTCAAGGTCCGCTTTGAGGGCTTCAACAACCTGACCCCCGCCAACCGCAAAATGCTGTTCCGCCAGGCCGACGGACGGCTGCAGGAATCGCCCTACACCGTCTGGGCGCAGTCGCCCGAACTGATGCTGCGGCGGTACCTGAATGAATATTTCGCGTCCGATTACATGGAGAATTCAACCGCCCGCTGCGAGGTCGGCGGGACGATTTACCAATTCGACCTCGACAGCCGCGCCAAAGTGCTCCGGCTCGGCGTCAATTACGAAATCAACCTCCGCCGCGCCGACGCCAAGAGCGCCTTCTCCGGCTCCTTCAGCACCGAAGCCCCGCTCGAAACCGCCGACGGAGCCGGAGCCGCCGCCGCTCTCTCGAAGTGCGCCGCCAAACTGGCCGCCGAACTCGAAACAAAATTGCTCTCATTGAAATAATAAAAAAAGGAAAAAACAGATGGAACACTTGAACATTCCGCCGGAAAACCACGTCAAAGTCCTCGGCGGCCAGGGCTGGATCGGGCTGATCGACCACCTCGGTACCGAATCGACCATCGTCAACGCCGCCCGCGTTTCATTCGGAAAACTCAAAAAAGAGATGGACGACCGCGACGTCGCGTTGCTCGACTACCTGATCGCCAACCGCCACACCAGCCCGCTGGAGCATGTGGTTTTCACCTTCAGCATCCATTGCCCGCTCTTCGTCCGCGGCCAGTGGCACCGGCACCGGACCTGGAGCTACAACGAAATTTCGCGCCGGTACACCGAAATCGACCTCGAATTCTATACCCCCGTGACGCTCCGCCGCCAGGCGGAGAGCAACCGTCAGGCTTCGTTCGCCGACCCCGGCTTCGAGGACGCCGAGCTCCGCCGCAAAATCTGCGAACACAACCAGCGCAGTCTCGAACTTTACAACGAACTCCTCGAGGCCGGCGTCTGCCGCGAACAGTCGCGCGGCGTGCTCCCGCAGAACATGATGGTCACCTTCTGGGGCACGGTCGACCTCTCCAACCTCCTCCACTTCCTCCAGCTCCGCGACAGCGAGCACGCGCAGTATGAAATCCGCGAATACGCCCGCGCGATCATCGAATTGATCAAACCGGTCGTGCCGAACGTGGTCAAATATTACGAAAAGAACATGGCGGGCAAGTAAGGATGGCGCTTGAGCCCCGTATCGCGATCACCATGGGAGACCCCGCCGGAGTCGGGCCGGAACTGGCGGCGAAGGCCGTCGCCGCCGCCGGACTCTGGAGCGGCGCCTCGCCGGTGCTTTACGGAGATCCGGCGGTGCTCGGGGCGGCGCTGAAGCGCTTTGCCCCCGGCGCGTCCCCGGAGCTGGTCGACACCGGCGCGGTCGGGGAAGAGTTCGCGATTGGCAAAGCCTCGGCGGCCTGCGGCCGGGCCGCGCTTGAAGCGGTGCGGCGCGCCACGCTGGATGCGCTGGCAGGCAAGGTCGACGCATTGGTGACCGCGCCGGTGAATAAATACGCGGTCAATCTTGCCGGGATTCCTTTTACCGGCCACACCGAATTCATCGCGGGGCTCTGCGGCGTGCCGGAGGTCGTGATGATGCAGTCGGCGGGGAAGCTCCACGTCGCCTTTGTCACCACCCACGTTTCGCTGGCGGAGGTGCCGGAGCTGATTACGCTCGAGCGGATCGCCCGGGTGGCCGGGCTGCTGCGCGATGCGTTGATCGAGGAGGGCGTGACCGCGCCGCTGCTGGCGGTGGCGGCGCTCAATCCCCATGCCGGGGAAGACGGCTGCATGGGGGGAGAGGACGAAACCGTGACCAAGGTCGCCGTCGCCGCGCTCCGGCACGGCGGTTTCGCGGTCGAGGGGCCGTTTCCGCCGGATACGCTGTTCATCGCCTCGACGCTGGGGCGGTTCGACGGGGTGATTTCGATGTACCACGATCAGGGGCATATTCCATTTAAAATGATCGCTTTCGACCGCGGTGTCAATTCGACGCTGGGGCTGCCGGTGATCCGGACGAGCCCCGACCACGGGACCGCTTTCGACATCGCGGGGAAGGGGATCGCCGATACCGGAAGTTTCTTTGCCGCAATCGAACTTGCGGTCCGCAAGGCGCGTACCCGGAAGCATTGCAAAACGGAGAAGGGCGCCGTATGAAAAAACTGTTGACATTGCTCGCAGCCGGGCTGCTTTTTGCCGCCTATGGCGCGAAAGAGGGCGAACTTCTGAAGCCGGAAGGGCCGGAACTCGACTCGATCGTCGCTTCCGTGAACGGCGAAGGGATTTCACTTTCCGATGTGCTGCCGGAGAGCCGGGGGCGGGAATTGTCGTTGTACGCCGCTTTTTCCGGTGATGAATTGTACAAAGCGATCCAGGACGTCCGCAAGCAGGCGCTCGAGGACATCATCAACCGCAAGCTGATCGTCGCCGATTACCGGCGTTCTCCGTTTGAAATTCCGGTGCAATACACCGAGAGTCTGCTTGACGACATCGCGCTTAACGAGGGCATTCGCTCGCGCGAACGCTTCGCCGCCCGCGTCCGCGAGTCGGGAACCACGGTCGAAAAACTGCGCAAACAGGTCGAAGACCGGCTGATCGTACAGGCAATGACGGCGCGGCAGCAGCATATGCGGACCACGGTTTCGCCGAAGGATGTTTTTGAATATTTCAAAGTCCATCCGGAGGAGTTCGGCAGCGAGGAAACCTGGCAGATCGCGCTGATCCTGGTCGGTTCCAAAGCGCCGGATCGGGCCGGAACCATTGCTGAAATATCGAAAGAGCTCGCCGCCGACCGCAACGCCTTTACCCGGCTTGCTTCGCGTTATTCATCGGGGCCCAATGCCCATAGCGGCGGGGATCTTGGGCCGATCGAGCGTTCGCGGCTCCGCCCGGAGTTTGCGGCGGCGATTGCCGATCCGGTCGAGGGGAACGTTTACGGGCCGTTCAAGACGGGCGAAGGGGATTGTTTTTTGCGGTTGCTCCGTATCATTCCGGCGGAAAAGGTGAAGTTCTCGGAAGTCGACGAAAAGATCCGCGCCAAGCTCGAGGCGCAAGGCCGCGCGGAGGCGATGCGGACGTATCTGGATAAACTCCGCGAAAACGCGATCATACGGTATTATTA
>JAVBUI010000304.1:0-5742 GCA_031555495.1 Victivallaceae bacterium
ATTGATCTCCAGCGCCGCAATGCCGTCCGATTCCGCATCCAGCCGCGCGGCGACTTCACCGTATTCGGCCATCGTTTTGCCCCAGATATTGACGATCACCGTCGCCCCGACCCGGCGCAGAAACGGCATGTAGTCGTCATCGTGAAGAAACTTCTCCACTCCCGGCCCCTGCAAGCCGATCGCGTTGAGCATCCCCCCCGCGACTTCCGCCACGCGCGGCGTCGGATTGCCGTGCGAAGGCTCCATCCGGATCCCCTTTACCGTCACCGCGCCCAAAGTTGCGATGTCGAAATACTCATGATACTCTTTGCCGTATCCGAACGTCCCCGAAGCCACCAGCACCGGATTCCGCAACTGGAGCTTTCCAAGATCGCATCTCAAGTCAGCCATCGTAAATGTTCCTCAATATATTATTTGATTTGATCCGCCAATTTCTTCAAACGCTGCAAGTCCAGCTTGCCGGAGCCGAGCACCGGCAAGTGTTCGATCCGCACGAAATCCCCGGCTGCCGGAATCCAGAGATTCGGCAGTTTCTTCGACCGCAGCCCCTCGATGATCGATTTGGGATCGAGTTCGATTTCGTGGAAGACGACCAGCCGTTCGCCGCGCGTCGGGTCGGCGCGGCCGGTCACCGCCACCGCGCGGCCGTCGAATTCAAGAAATTCCGCGATTCCCCGTTCGACGAGTTCGTGCGGCACCATTTCGCCCGCAATTTTGCTGAAACGCGACAATCGTCCGGTAATGGTCAGATATCCGTCGGGACTCATCGCCGCAATGTCGCCGGTATTGTAATACCCGCCCGCCAGCGCTTTGGCGGTCAAGTCGGGGTCTTTGAGGTAGCCTTTCATCACGTTGCCGCCGCGGACGAGCAGCAATCCGCTCCGGTTGGGCGGCAGCTCCTCCAGAGTCTCCGGGTCGACGATTTTGACATGAATCCCCGGCATCGGCGCGCCGACGCTGTCGGGCCTGCCGATGGTTTTGCCGAGCGTCATGAAGGAGGCCGACAAATTGACCGAAACAATCGGTGAGAGCTCGGTACAGCCGTAGCCCTCGACGATGGCGAGGCCGGTAAGCTCGTGGAAATCGCGGGCGATGTCGCAGCGGAGCTTCTCCGCCCCGGTGATGACCAGCCGGAGCGTTTTCATGTCTTCCGCTGTGGCTTTCCGCATATACATCTGGAGGAAGCTCGGGGTGGTGATCATCAAGGTGATCCGGTCTTCGCGCAGCAGTTTCGCGACCTGCGCCGCGTCGAGGATGTTGGCGAGCATCACCGATTTCGTCCCCGATATCAGCGGAAAAGCGAAGCAGACGGCGAAGCCGAAGGCGTGGAACAACGGCAAACTCCCGATGATCCGGTCCTCGCGCGACCAGTTGATCGCCCGCCAGAAGGAGAAGATATCGCAATTGATGTTGCGGTGGGTCAGCATCACCCCCTTGGGATCGCCGCTCGAGCCGCTGGAGAAGAGCAATACCGCCGGTTGTTCGAGATTGTAACGGGATTCCGGCGCGTATTTGCGCAACAACAGCCGCCACGGCAGCAATGCGGCGGAGACGGCGGTCAGGAATTTCTCTTTTTTGCCGATTGCGGCGGCGACGTCTTCAAGACAGACCATGCCGGGAATGGGCTCCATTTTGAGTTTTTCCAGGAACTTGCGGCTGGTCAGGATCAGTTTCGCTTCGGATTTTTGAAGCGCTTTGTCGAGCGCTTCGGCTCCGGCGGTGTAATTGAGCACGGCGGGCGAGCGGTCGGCGTACATCACCCCCAGCAGCGTCGCGGCGAGCGCGGTGGAGTTCGGCAGCAGTACGCCGACGTAGCCGCCGGATTCGCCGGGATCGAGTTCACGGATTTTCCGCGACAGGATCAGCGAACGGACCAGCATCGAAAAATCGGAGAGGTCGGCTCCGCCGAAGTCTTTGAAGGTTTTGGCACGCGGTCGGCGGCGCGCCCGGCGCGCGAATTCGGAGTGAAGCGGGAGTTCGCCCGGGAATGGATTCATTTCCGACTCCGCTCCCAGGAGCGAAATCACCTGCCGCAATTGGAAGGCGTCGAGGTCCGGCGAAACCGGTGCTCCGATGGCGACGTTGATGATGATCGGCCAGCGCGGCGGGTTGATGAATTTGAGTTTTTTGCGGTGGATGGTGAAGAGCCGTCCCCAGAGCAAACCAAGCCGGACGGGGATGACGGGAACCTCGACGTCGTCAGGCAGCATGTCCTTGATCCCGGTGCGGAATTGGCCGAGGAGGCCGTTGTCGGAGACCGCCCCTTCGGCGAAGACGCAGAGCGCTTCGCCGCGCCGCAGCGCCGCGCGGACTTCGGCGAGGAAATGGCGCATCGAGCGCGGGTGGCGGCTCGAGGGAACCTTGAGCATTCCGAGGTACCAGAAGAAAAAGCGGAGCGCAGGGTATTTGAAGAAATCTTCATGAACCATGAAGCGGACCCGGCGCGGGGTGGAGGCGAGGATCATCAGCGAGTCGAAAAAGGCGACGTGGTTGGAAACCAGCAGCACCGGGCCTCGGCGCGGTACATGCGCGCGCCCGTCGATCCGTCCCCGGACGATGGTGCAGCGCAGAATCAGCGCCAGCAGCCGGAAGGCGAGGCTGGGCCGCCAGATGACGATGCAGGTCAAGGCGATGACAAAGATGTCAATCACAATCGTGACGGCGTTCAGGGCCATGAGTCAGGTCTCCAGTTTGATGTCGTTCCCCCCGTACCCCGAAGCCGACGGTCGGCCGGGGATTCCAAAGGGCGGCGCCCTTTGGCGGAGTGTGAGGCAGCGCCTCGCCGACTTCGCCCGGGCGCAGCCCAGCTCAAGAAACGCGACGTCAGTCGCGGTGCCCAGGCCGGCCCGAGCGAGGCCGACCGGCCGCGCGACCGTTTCCCTTGGAACAGGCGCGTCGATTCTTTTTGCAAACTGGACGGGCTTGGATGGCGTCGCTCCGACGCATGCGCGTCGTCGCTTGGGCCGGGCTCAGCTCGCGACTTCGTCGCTCGACTTTCGCTGGGGGCTTCGCCCGGCGACGGCGAGGCTCCGCCTCACACTCCGCCAAAGGGCTGTGCGCCCTTTGGAATCCGCACCAGGGCCTCGCGGCCCTGGACCCGTCGCTCCGCGCTGGTGCGCTCCGCTCCTTACCGGTCAGCGGCCCGCCTCAGCGTTTCTTCGCCTTCGGCGGCGCCTTCTTCGCCGCCGCCGCGCTCACCGGCGCCGGTTTCGGCGGCGCCAGCTTCCCGGCGTCGATCTCCGCCGCGCGCTCGTATCCCCAATCGATCAGCTTCCGGCAAAACCGGTCGCGGTCCACCGAACTTCCATAACCCGTCACGCACCCCATCAGCCGCTTCCCGTTCCGCAACACCGTAAACGTCAAACAGCTCCCCGCGTCATTGGTATATCCCGTCTTCAGCCCGTCCACCCCCGGCCAGCGCGGGTTGACCAACTTGTTGGTATTGGTCAACTCCGTCTTCCCGTCGCGGATAAACGTCTGCTGCGTCGAAGCCCACTCCATCACCGGCGGATACTCCAGCAGCCGCTCGCCCAGTATCACCATCCCTTCGGCGGTGCTCAGCGAATTGCCGTTTGCCTTGCTCGGCAAACCGTTCGGAGAAACAAAACTCGTTCCCGGCATCCCCAGTTCTCCGGCGCGCTGGTTCATCCTGGCGATAAATGCGTTGATGTCGCCCCCGCCGAGCGTTTCCGCCACCTGGTAAGCGGCGTCGTTGGCGCTCTTGATCGTGGTCGCCCTGAGCAAATCGATCAAGGGCATGGTTTCGCGCGTGTCAAGCCAGATGATCCCGGTTCTAGCCACCTTGGTCGCCCCGGCGGTAATCTTGACCGGCATCTCGATCGACCACTCGGGATGCGATTCGAGTTGCTCAAAAGCCACCAGGAGCGTCATCATCTTGACCATCGAAGCGATCGGAACGCTGCGAGTCTGGTTCTTCATCCACAACACCTTGCGGGTATTGAGGTCGACCATGAAGCCCGAGGTCGCCCCGGCGCTCAAAGGCTGGTTCGCCAAATTTCCGTCCACCGCCGTCGAATGGTCGAACGGCTTCCCGAAATTCTGGTTTTCACTCAATTTCCGGTAACGGTAGCTGATTACGGGAGCCTTTTCCTCGGTCTTGGTTTGGTCGGTCTCTTCTTTGACGGGAGCCGGTTTGGAGGGGACGATCATTTTGATGATCACGATGTGCGCAAGTACGATTACGATCAGAATGACAGCGACGAGCTTGATTCTGGTTTTGGAGATTTCATTCATTTTCACTGTCCGATTCCCGTTTACAAAAACTCATTTCCGCATCCTTGCCATCCGGTTGAGCGCGCTCACCAATGCGGCGATGGCGGCGCGGTCGATGTTCGAGTGTTCCCCCACCCCGTAAACCAGCGGCGCGTCTTCCCCGGCGCGGACACCGATGAACGCCATCGCCTGGGCGTGGGCCGAGTTGCCGAGCGAACGTTCGGAGAAATCGACCAAAGTGAACTTCAATCCCGAGTCGTTGAGCGCGTTGACTACCGCTGAAAGCGGCCCGTTCCCCTGTCCGAAGAGCTCGGTCGCGGTGTCGTTTTCGTGCCACGAAAAGTGAACGCCGAGCCGGTCGCCCGAAGCCGCCGTGATCCGTGAATAATCGCTCATCCGGTACGGCCCCACCACGTTGACGAACTCTTCGCGGAAAATCCGGTTGAGGTCCTGCGAATCGAGCTCCGCCCCCGCCGCGTCGACGTGACGCTGGACGATCGTCCCGATTTCAGGATGCATCGGCTTCGGCGGATGGATGCCGAATTCTTTTTCCAGAATAAAGGCGATCCCGCCTTTGCCGGACTGGCTGTTGATCCGGATCAGCTTTTCGTACTGGCGGCCGACGTCGGCCGGATTCAAGTGGAGGTAAGGCACCTTCCAGTCCTGGTCGAAAAATTCGCTGATCGACTCGCGCTGTTCCAGCCCTTTGCGGATCGCGTCCTGGTGCGAACCCGAAAAAGCCGTGAAAACCAGCTGCCCGGCATACGGATGGCGCGGATGCACCTCGATCCCGGTGTTTTCTTCCACGATATGAATGATTTCCGGCAAATTCGAGAAGTCGAGCCCGGTTTTGATCCCGCGCGACTGGAGGTTCAGCGCCAGCACCGCGATGTCGAGATTCCCCGTCCGCTCGCCGTGTCCGAAAATCGTCCCCTCGGCGCGCGTCGCCCCCGCCAGCAGCGCAAGCTCGCTCGCCGCCACCGCGCACCCCTGATCGTTGTGCGCATGAATGCTGACCGTCGTCTCCTTCATATAAGGATAGTGCGTACAGAAGTGTTCGATCATGTCGGCGTACTGGTTCGGCGGACGGCGCTCGACCGTCGCGGGGAGGTTCAGAATGAAATTGTCCGGCGTCGACGCGCCCCAGGCCTCCTTGACCTTTTTGCAGAGCTCGAGGCAGAACTCCTGATCGGTATCGGTAAATTCCTCGGGGGAAAACTCATACCCGATTTCGCCCGCCAATCCCGCGGCGGCGATTGCTTCGCGGATCAATTTCGTCCCCTCGACCGCCATCTTCAAGACTTCGTCGCGGTTGCGGCCAAAGACGAAACGCCCGTGAAGCTCGGACGTCGGCACATAACAATGCACCAGCGCCCGGCGGACGCCCTTGAGCGACTCCACCGTGCGCTCGATCAGGTGTTTGCGCGCCTGCGTCAACACCGAAATCCGCACGTCGTCCGGAATCAGGTTCCCTTCGATCAACTGCCGGACAAAGTCGAAGTCGTCCTG
>JAVBUI010000391.1:0-5422 GCA_031555495.1 Victivallaceae bacterium
ACCGCGTCGTCGGCGCCGAGCGACTTCATCAGCTCGAGGGCGCGGACGAACATGTCGGCCCGTTCCGCCGCCGAAGGCGGGAGCGGCATTTTACCCGCCGCGACCTCGCGGTCGAGCGATGTGCCCGGCAGCCGGATCAGGGGATAGTGGTCCGCGCCGGAAACCGGAAACTCGCCGAGCGTACGCAAATCCTCCTCCCAGAGCTCCATGGTTTGACCGGGGAGGCCGTAAATCAGATCGACCACCACCGCCGCGCCGGTGCTCTGATGCAGAGAGCGCAGGGTTTCGATTACCTCTTCGCGCGTGGAGATTCGCCCCATGGATTGGCGGAGTTTGGTGTGAAAGCTCTGCACCCCGAGGGAATAACGGTTGACGCCGTATTCTTGGCAGACCGCGACTTTTTTCGCCGAAAACGAGCTCACGCGTCCTTCGAGTGTGATTTCGCAGTCCTCTGTAAGGCGGAATCGGCGGACCTCCCTCAATATCCGTTCCAGCGAGACGGCGTCGAGGTCGCTTGGCGTGCCGCCGCCGAAGTAGACGCAGGAGACGGCGCGATCGCCGATGCCCTCCGTACGGCAAAGCATTTCCAGCTCGCGGACAAGAGAATCCGCGTAGTCGCGCAACGCTGCTGGATTGCTGCCGTTGACGAAGAAGCCGCAATATTTACAGCGCGTCGCGCAAAATGGGGTGTGGAGATAAAGCGCCGTCTCCGTGTCTGTCCGGCGCTGCGCCGCGTCCCGCCAGGCGGCGGCAAACTCCTCTTCCGGGAGGCCGGCCGTCAATTTCGAGCCGTGATTGTTGGTCAGCAACGCTTCATCGAAGGAACCGTACAGTGGATTTGAGGTTTTCCGGGCATGGCCGTCGGAGGAATGCGGTGAATGGCGGCCGGCGAGTTCGCGAAGCAGTTCGGCTGTGACCACCCGCGCTCCGCGTTTGACCGCTTCGCGTTCGGCGGCTTTTCTGGCGAAGCCGACGACGAAGACCGGGGCTTTTTTCAGCAGCGTTTCCGCTTCCGCCGTCCAGGCGGGCCGGGATTTTTTACTGATGGCAATCATGGGGAGACACCTTGTACGTTTTGAGGAGAAGCAAATGGCAGGAGACCGCGATTCCGACCGTACCGAGGATGGCCCAGTACCACCAGGCGGATTTCATGCAGGCGGAAAGGCCGAGCGTTGTCCAGAGAAAAAACAAGCTCGCGTTCCTGGTCCGGACGGGAATTCCGCATCCGGAGCGGTAATTTTCGTAGAACTGCCGGAGATACGTCCAGCGCAGCAGCCGCCGTTGAAGCCGCGGCGAACTCCTGGCAAAGAAAAACAGCGCCGCCAGCAGGAACGGCGTGGTCGGCAGCAGCGGCAGGAAAGCGCCGGCCACGCCGAGCACAACGCAGATCCAGCCCGCCGCCAGAAACAACAGTTTCATACCCGGGGACTCCCCGGAATCACCGACATCAACCGGTAGCCTCCGGATTTTTCCTGACGGGTGAAACGAAGCGAAATCACCTCGCCGTTGTTTTTCTTTTTCAAGGTCACGTCGAAGAGTCCCGGAGCGTTCCGGTAAGTGACCGCCGCGTAATTCCCCCAATCAAGCTCCGCCGAGGCGTGTTTCAGGATTTGCAGCGAGCTCTCCACCGGATCTTCGCCGAGGGCCTCTTTTGCCTGAAGCCGGTCCGCGGGATTGAGCGCGAACGCTTTTTCCAGGCGGTCGTAACGTTTCTCGGCACACCAGGTGTTGACCGTTTTCAAAATACCGGCGATTTCCTGTTGCCGTTCCGGGGAAAGTGTTTCGGCTTTCAAGTGATAGGGGGCGTTGATGTCGGCGCGGGGCCAGCTGACATAAGCCATGATGCCGATCAGCGGGATCCCAAGCAGAAGTGTGGTTTTAATGTTCACTGGTGGTCCAACTTCCATCTGGCCAGAGATAATCGTATTTGGTTCCGTCGCCGAGGTATTTGCCCAGTTGGCCGATGTTGAGCTGGGCGATGGTGATGACTCCGGCGCGTTCAAACGAAGCATGTCCATCCAGCCAGGCGACGTTAGCGGAGCCGCTGTGGCGGAAGTGCTCATAGCCGTTTGTATCCCGCGAAGTGGTCTGATAAGGTTGCAAGACCGTTCCGGCCGCGTCGTTTTTGAAGGCGGTATCGGCGAAACTTACGATTGTTGAGGCGTTCTTCACCTGCGTCGCCTTGGCGGGCTTGTTGAGCGTCGGCAACTCCATTGCGCCCATTTTATTGGATTCCCAGCCATGCACGGCGTTGTTGGCTCCGTAGCCTCCGTATATATCGTTGTTGCGCCAGGTGGAGTTGCCGGAAACCACCGCGCGAAAAGCAGGCTCGGGGCAGCGGAATACGCTGTCACCGGCTCCTTGCTTGCGTTGAATATAAGGAGAAAGATAACCGGGCGCGTTCACGCCGGAAGTATCTCCGGAGAAGTATTTGCCGCCGCCCATGGAGGCGCGCAGGGGACAGACGTGGTCGCCGTTATCTCCCTGATATTGAAGGTCTGCCTGTCCGATTTGCTTTAAATTGGCGAGACATTTGGCTGCCGTGGCTTTGCTCCTGGCCTTGTTGAGCGCCGGGAGCAGCATCGAGGCGAGGATGGCAATGATGGCAATTACCACCAGAAGCTCGATCAAGGTGAAAAATCGACAAAACTTAGGATAGGCTAAGTTTTTTGGCAAAAAAAGACTCCTCTCGAAGTCTTTGTGATCAACAGGGTACATCATGATGGTTGTTTCCTCAAATTTGCAGTTGTTTGCACCAGGCGGTGATGCGTCCGGCGCTTTTTCCGGGTTCGTTGTCGTCGTCGAGCGCGAGGCCGCAGAAGCTGCCGTTTGCTTCGGCGGCTGAGCCGGTGTGGGAAGAGCCGTCGACCGGCGTGTCTCCAACCGGCGTCGCGCCGCGTTCGAGCGCCTTTTGCATGATGATTCCCATCGCGTCGCAAAAGGTGTCACCGAAGCCGTTCTGATCGCCGAGTCCGAAGACCGCGACTTTTCGCCCGGCCAGATCGGCGGCGGCGAGCTTTTCAAGCCCTGCGTACCAGTCGTCCTGAAGCTCTCCGAGGCCCCATGTGGAACTTCCTAAAATCAGGAGTTCCGCCTCGAAGTCGACCGATGTCGCGTTGGCGACGTCAATCGGTTCGACGCCGAAGGCGGCGGCGATTTGCTGAGCGGCCCGTTTCGTATTACCGCTGGTGCTGCCGAAAATTACTTTTACCTTATCCATTTACAAGATTCCTTTGAGTTAAGTTAAGGTTGGCGATACGGTCAAAAAAAGTTTGCAGATCCTCGCAAGCGTCCAATACGCTCCGGGCCGCTTGTTCGGCCTGGCGGTAGAGCGTCATGCGGCGAACCGATTCTCCGGCGTCTCCGAAGACGGCCCAATCGCCCCGGTGAACCGGCGTCCGGGGGAGATTACCGATGAAGCCGAGCACATCTTTGGCCGGATAGCCGATGAAGACGCCGATTTCATGCGGCAGGCTTTCCCGGGCGAAACGCTCCTTCAATGCGGTCAGCGCGGCTGTGGTGCCGATCGGTTCCGGGTAGCCGTATTGCGTCAGTACGGCGCGGTTTTCCGGCCGGGCCAACGCTGCGGTCATTGCTGTTTCGTCGTAGAACAGCACCAGCGAATCCTCGCCCTCATTCCGGAGCTCAAGGTACTTCAGTTGCAAAATTTCAAGGATATCTTTGCGGTATAAGCAGAATTGGAACCCTTCCGCGTTCAGGGCACGGTAGCAGTGACGAAGCCGGAGAAATTCCCCCGGCTTGACGCCGCAGCGGACCGCGGCGGTTTTCAGGAGAAGGAACCGCAGCAGTTCCTTGCGATGCGCTCCACAGATGGTTGGTTTCATAATTAGTTAAACCTAAGTTGCTATTTTTAAAAAAAGCGCGGCTCTCTTTTGAAACTAAAGGGAAACACGCTGTTTCTGTATTGTCGATAGAATTACAATAGCATTGCTTTTGCGATTGTCAATTAGGTTAAACGAACTTTTTGAAATTTTCTCGTCTTTGTTGCAGCGGGAGACATGCACGGACGGCGCTGAAAGGACACGGCTCGCTCCGGGGAGGCCATCCTCCTTGCCCCTCCGTGCCCGACTCAGATTCCGGACTGCCACGGATCGTATAAAACACGGACGCAAGGGAATCTTTCCGCACAAAAGATATGGCGCAAACCAAGGCGCGGCTGGCGGGTAATTTTCGGGAGAGTGATTTTTTGACCCTGGCTTTATTACTTGGGGAGGCGTCTGAAGCACTCGGCAATGGCACGACGAAATGCGGCCCTGCAACGCAGCGTTATCCCAAACTGCCACTGGAATCGATGGCCTGTTATGTTATGTGCTTATTTCGAATGATACCGTGCTGCATTCTTTCATGGCCGCCATTCAGAGTCGATGTCTCACATTCTTGAAAATCAGCCACAACTATCCCATAAAATCCGAATCTCATCTATCCCGAGGCATTGCTGAGCACAACAATGGCTTGCTTGTAGCCTCCCCCCTCTTTGTAGATGTGCGTATTTGAGTACGCCTGCAATCAAGATCGCTCAAGCGCCGCTCGGCTTAGTCGTGGCCTGTACGGCCGTAGCCGGTCGCCGCTTTTAGCGGCTCCACGCCCCTCAGACGGCGGGTGCCTTCGCTCGCTGCTCCTTGCTCTCCGAGCAATTCCTAAGCTCGCGGGCCCGGCGCTGCGGGCCTTACAGTCACCCGCGTTGCGGGATGACTGTGAAAATCAGCCGCTTTTATTTCGGGCGCGTTGTTCGGTTTCTGTTTTTACCGTAGCCACTAAGCATGCCGCCATAAATATCTGAATCATAGAAATCGGGTCATCGCGGATGGATATTGCTCAGGGGAAGTTCCGGTCGATGCGGGCATCGGACGGGTTTTCCCTTGGGCAAGAGCCGCCGCGAGGAGCGATTTATGATTCAGACTTGCCTGACCTGCGGCACGCTCAGCGTCCCCACGATTTCGGACGCCGATTTGTATCCGTACCGGTCGAGATACGCGTTGATCCCCTCGATCACCTTCGGCGCGGCGTATGGATCGACGAAATTCGCCGTCCCCACCGCCACCGCGTCCGCACCCGCGATCATAAATTCAATCGCATCTTCCCAGGTCATAATCCCCCCCATCCCGATCACCGGCACTTCGACCGCTTTGGCAACTTCATAAACCATCCGCACCGCCACCGGCTTCACCGCCGGGCCGCTCAGGCCCCCGGTCAGATTGGCGATCTTCGGCCGCCTGGTGTGAATGTCTATCGCCATCCCGGTCAGGGTGTTGATCAGCGAAACCATGTCGCTGCCCGCTCCTACCACCGCCCGGGCAAAGTCGGCGATATTGGAAACATTCGGGCTCAATTTCGTAATCAGCGGCAGCTTCGTCGATTTGCGCACCAGCGAAACTACCTCGGCCGCCAGCTTGAGGTCGGT
>JAVBUI010000164.1:0-4303 GCA_031555495.1 Victivallaceae bacterium
CGGTGAAGCGCCAGAGCGTTTCGTGGCCGAGCAGCAGCAGCGGCGCGTCGGTCGAGTCGACCGTGAGCGAGCGGTTGTGCCCCTGGATCGAGAGGGAATCGCGGTCGTTGACGGCGTGGAGCGAACGGCTGCCGCGCGAAACGACTTCGCAGGGGGCGACCGGAAGCCCGAATTTATTCATCCGCCAGCGGTCACTGTTGCCGAACGCGGGCGCGAAGTGCGCCTGGATCGACTCCGGCATCCGGTTCGGCGCTTTGTCGAACCATTGGACCAGGATTTCCAGCACCGGTTCGGCGTCCGGGAAACGGTATTCGACCTCGAAGCGGCCGGGCGCTCCGGCGTTTATGATCGCGTCGGACTTGACGGAGAAGCGGGTACGGACGACGGTCGCGCCGCCGCGCCGGAAGGTCGAGAACTCCGCGTTTTCGCCGCGCGAACAATCGGAGGGCAGTCCTTCGGGCAGGCCGGGTTTGCCCATGTCCCACGTCGCCCAGGCGGCGCGACCGACATCGTCCCAGCGGCAGTATTCTTCGAGAAAACGCGTGACGTCGCGGTCGTTGTAACGGTGATAACCGAGCGAAAAGAAGGGCTTCCCACGCTTCGACCAGAGCCGGGAGCCATCGGCGGAGGAGATTTGCGCGAGCTCACCCCGGCGGTTGAAGCCAACCTTGAAATGCGCCGTCGTCAACTCGGGCGGAGTCGTCCGGGGAGCGGCAAAGGTCAAAGGACGCGCTTTCAGCGAAGCGAGACGCTGCTTCGCTTCGCGCCGGAAGGCGGCGGGGAGCGCGGCAACCGCCTTGGAAAGGTATTGCCGTTGCTCGCGCCAGGAACCGGCGACGGCGAGGAAATTGGGGAGTGTGTCTTTGGCCGCGTCGAAGTCGGGCCGAAGCCAGATCCGGTCGTCGGCGAGGAAGGTTTTGATGTCCATGCCCCAGGTATGCTCGGCGACCAGGAGGAGATTGCGTTCAAACGTGCCGAGGGCGTCGGCGCCGGGACCGCCGGGGCCGAGCAGTTTTTCGCGCCGGAAACGCGAAAGTTCACGGAAGGCAGCGACCTTGCCGGGATCGGTGCCGAGGCCGTGAATCCACGAGTCGCCGATTTCCCCCTCGAATACCGGAAAATCGGCGGCATGGGGCAGCCGCATTCCGGCGAGGTCGTCGAGTGTTCCGAAGCAAACCTTGGCATTGGGGTATTGCAGCGCGGTCGCCCGGTAGAGCTGAAGCAGCAACCCAGCGCTCATCGGGGCCGAATTGTCGCCGCCGTGAGCGAAAACCACCGCCGCGCGGTAAGGCTCAAAGAGCACATTATCACCGTAATCGCCTGCGGCGTACATCATCAACACTTCCTCTCCGTCCCGCCGCCAGCGGCAGACCGGCGGCACCGCGGGGGCGGGCGAAGCGGGATTGACGCCGAGGTGGAGGAATTTCACGTTGTTGCGGGCCAGCAGCGGCACCAGGCCCCCGGTATGCCCGGGAACGTCGGTCATTTTGGCGGCGACGGTCGTTTTGCCGAAATACGCGTCGAGTTCGCGCGACATTTTGAGCCCGGCTTCGTAAAGTGACGGATCGGCGAGCTCGGTGTGGGTGGTAAAGGGCAACGCGTGCCAGCCGATCATGCCGTCGCGGACGGCCTGTTCGAATTGCCCGCGGGCCCTGCCCCGGACGTGGTGAAAATATTCGTAGATCAGCCAGCTTCCGGTGTTCCAGGTGAAATTGACCGGCTTGAGGCTGTTTTTGAAATCGTAAGCAAGTTCGATGGCCTTGGGGATGAACTCCTCGAGATAAGTCCGGCGGACGGCGCGGGAATCGTTGGTAAAACCGATGTCGAGGTGGCTTTTGCAAATGATCAGCACCCGGTCGACATTGCGGGAAACGGTGTAATCGGCAAGCTTGGACATGGGATCGCTACTCCTTTGGGATTATGGGTCAAGGCTCCGCAACCGTTCACAATACCGCATATCGTAAACAATGCAAGCAGGAAATCCCAAAAAACATCATCATCCCGACACACCCGAAAACCGGCAAAGCTCCCCGATTATTCCCGATCGCCGCCGCCGCGTTGACGCAGATAATCGCTGGGGCTGCGGCCGACGACGCGGCGGAAGCAGCGGCTGAAAATCGGCAGCGAGGAAAAGCCGACGCGGTCGGCGATTTCGGAAATCAGCAATTCCCGGCCGTCCAGCAATTTGATCGCCTGGCTGATCCGGCAATTGCGGATATATTCACCGGGGTTCCAGCCGGCCAGGGAGTTGAAGAGCATGTAGAGAAATGACACCGAAATGTAATGTTTTCCGGCGATCTCCTCAAGCGACAGCGTGGGGTCGGACAGCTTTTTGAAAATGTAACCGTTGATTTCTTCAAACAGCCGGACGCGGCGGTCGGCGGCGGGCGGGTGGGAATCGGCGTCGATCCGCTTCGGCTCTTCCGCCAGTTCCATCAGGAAGCAGGCCAGGTAATGCTGCAGCAGCGCGGCCCTGCCGCTCTCGGGCTTCCCCCGGAGCTCGACATAGAGTTCGGTGATCCGGTCGAGCAACAAAAAACTGTGGCCGGAGATACACGTGCTGCGGTACATCAGTTCGGTCGGCCAGACCCGGGCCAGCTCAAAGGTGATGATTAACCAATTGAAATCGTGCTGATCGACCATGTAGTGGTGGGTCTGAAAGGGATAGACCAGCGTGGCATATCCGACCGGCAGCGGAAAGGTTTTTTCGTTGATGCAGACCAGGCCGTCGGTGGCGAGATTGACGGTCAAGGCGTAACGCTTGTGAAACAGATTCTCGGCGTCAGCGCCCCGGGTAACTGGAAAAGCGGAATCGCGGCGCATCAGGAGAATATTGTCCGGATCGGTCGCAACGTGGCCGGAAACGCCTGAAAAATAGTTGCGCGGCTCACAAAGCTGAGCCGTGCGGTCATGAAGGCGGCGTTTGATGTCGGTTGAATCGGTCATGTTTTACCCTATGCCGATTTCGCCATAATCGCAAACTATTTTTGCAAAAAAAGTTATTTTTTATGAAAAAAAGTCGTTTGACAGGAAAACAAAAACAAAAATTGCAAAATTACAAATATTTATTGCAAACGAAGTGATGTTGCTTTTTCAGTTGTGGTGTCGGATAATTAACACAAGCGACAGTTTACAGAAGGAAGGTATCGAATTGAACAAAAAAGATTTCAACGACGGCGTATGGCCGGTGGTCCTCACTCCCTTTTCCGCGAACGGCGCAATCGATTTCGCCGCCTACGGGCGCTTGCTCGATTTCTATGCCGCCGCCGGCGTGAACGGACTCTTCGCCGTCTGCCTCAGCAGCGAACTTTACGAGCTCTCCGCCGACGAACGGCTGGAATTGGCGCGCTTCACGCTGCGCCACACCGGCCACCGGCTGCCCGTGGTCGCCTGCGCCGGCATCGGCGCGAACGCGGACGAACGGCTTGACTCAATCAAGGCGATGGCCGATACCGGCGTCGACGCGGTGGTGATCCCGGCCTGCCTGGCGGTCGCGCAAGAAGCTTCGGATGCGGCGTTCACGCGGGCCTTCACCGAATTGCTCGACCGGACCGGAAACATCCGGCTCGGCGTTTACGAATGCCCGCGCCCGTACCACCGATTGATTCCGCCGGAGGTGCTCGGCGAACTCGCCCGCTGCAGCAACGGCCGGCTCGCCTTCATCAAGGACACCTGCTGCGACGCCGCCGTGATCCGGGAAAAGCTCGCCGCCTGCGCCGGAACGGGCCTCAAAAACTACAACGCCAATTTGACCACCTGCCTCGAATCGCTGCGCGACGGCGCGGCCGGCTACAGCGGCACGTCGGCGAATTTTTATCCGGAGCTGTTGAGCTTCATGTGTGCGAATTACCGCGCCCAACCGGAGCTTTGCGACCGCATGCAGCAAATGTTCAACGTGATCCAGCATCACGTCAATTTCAAATACCCGCGCAGCGCCAAGAAGTTTATTCAACTTTGCGGCGTAGACATCGGCGACTTTTGCCGGGTGCCCTGCCCCGACATGGGACGCGAGGAGTACGCGCACTTGCGTTCGCTGCACGCGTTTCTCGCTGCGTGGAAAAAAGAAAACGGACTCTGACGCATTACACGATGTCATACGCCAACCTCAAGACAAAATAGGGAGACGGAAGATGAAAACGAAACGGTTCTTCACGCTGATCGAACTTCTGGTGGTCATCGCGATCATCGCCATCCTTGCCGCCATGCTGCTGCCGGCTCTGAACAAGGCGCGCATGAAAGCGCAACGGATCTCCTGCGTCAATAATTTCAAGCAGCTCGGGCTTGTCCACGCTTTTTACGCGGA
>JAVBUI010000295.1:0-3377 GCA_031555495.1 Victivallaceae bacterium
TAAAATTCCACGCTGGAAAGAGCGTCCATGATCGGGAATTCCGCTTCGTCGAGATAGGGCTCCACCAATTGCAGCGCCCGGGCGTAACTCTCCAGTTGGTCGCATTGCGGTTCGTCGGAGACGTGAAAAAAGCATTTTCCCGCCAAGCCTTTGCTCCGTAAAAAAGCCACCAGTTCCGGCAGCAGCGCCGACAGAAATGTCTTGTATTCCGGCGCGTCGGCGGGCGTCTGCCAGCCGAAGGGACGGATGACCTCTCCACCTTGTCGCACCTCGATTTTCGGCGTATAACGCGCTCCCCATTGCGTGAAAAAGTGACTCATCTCAAACACTTCGAGGCCGCAGCCGAGCGCGGTGTCGATCCAGCGTTCGAGCCGGGAAAAATCGAACCGGTAAGTATTGTTTTCGCGCCGGATATCGAGAAGCTGGACGGTCGGCCGTTCGCCGCCGACCGCCGTGTCGAGCGGCAGCGTCCACAATGGCGTCAGCAGCACATTGCCGCCATGTTCGACGAGGTTGCGGAAATACTTTTCCAGCATCCGCCAATGTTCTTCGCTCCAGCATTCGAGCCGGTAATATTCTTTCAGGCAGTCGGCGTACAGCCAGTTGGCCACCCGGAGCCGCTGCGGCGGCAGCGCGAAGCCGAGTACGGTCAGCTCCACTTCGCAGCAGACGTCGAAGTCGGCGCACTGCCAGATCGGCTGCCGGTATTGGCTGAAGCGAAAGCGCAAACAATGGCGGCCCGGCGCCGCATCGTGCGGAATGGTTACGGAGACCCAGAGGGCAACCCAATTGTTCCGGATCGCCCGGACGAAGCCATCGATCGGCAGCAGTGGATCGGGAAAAAGACCCGGTTCGTCAGTCAGTACGAAATCATCGCCCGGCATCGACGGCATGACGCAGGGGACCAGCCCGACCTCCCGGATGGACAGCCAATCGGAGCAATCGGCCTCGGCCGCAACGGCGGCGCAGGGATTCTCGTCGGAGAAAAACGCCAGCTGAAACGCGACGGTCTCACCGCGCGCCCCTTCCACGGCGGTAATTTCCGGCGCATCGCAGCGAGCACGGGGGAACACCTTCTCAAGCGAACTGACGGCTTTGACTTGCAGCATGGGTAATCTCCTGTGTTGAAAATATATGCGCTGTTTGCCAAGCGCAGAGCGCCCACTCCACTGCTTCGCTCGATGTCGTTCGCCGATCACTTCGTGATACGGCTGGTGACCTCGCTCTCGCAGGGCGGAGTCGGCTCCGCCGACGTAGGGGGGAGCGCTAACGCTTGCTTAGCTTCGCTCCGGTGGAGCCGGAGCGACCAGCGTTTCGCCGCTGGACCGCGACCAGCCGAGCGCTGGGCGAGATTAGCGCTTCGCGCTTTTTTTATATTTTTTTATTTTTTTATTTTCTCCAGGGCTTCCGCGGCGACGGCGCCGATGATCTTCGCCCCTTCCTCGGTCGGGTGCGCGAAGTCTCCGCTCCAGATCCGGTCGGCACGGATCACCCGGATCAAAGCGCCCGCGGGCGGCGGATCGGCGGTGAACACCAGCTTCATCGCTTCCTTCTTTTCATTGCCAGTGCGCGCAACCCGCCACTGGCCCGGCTTCGTTTCCTGTGGCGCATAATACCAGCCCGAAAGCACATGACAGTCTTTGCCGTAACGGTCCTTCCCGTCGACCAGCACCCGGAAGCCCTGCCAATGCGCTTTCCACGGCAATTCATATTCCGATTTTCCGGTCGATTTGAATTCGTGAAAGCTCTTGCCGCTCAATACCCCATCGCTCCAGTGCTCGATCGCGGGCGTCGCGTCCGCCGCCGTTGCGCGCCCCGGATAACGCGACGCAACACTCTGCAGCGCCTCGGCATACCCCCAGACCTCCCGCAGGAAATAGTTCGGCGTATAGGTGTTGAGCAAGACAATCTTCATTTCGGGATTCGCCTTCCAGAGCCGCTTCATCATCGCTTCGATGTTGTCGCGGTAATCGCGAAGCGTGCGCACCGTGAATTCGCGTCCGGTCAAGTCGGCAATCTTCTCAATTCCGACCATGACGGCGGGATCGAGCGGCTTTTCCCAGCGGATTTCCCCCGTTGCCGGATCGACGGCGGAAATCATCCGCACCGCGGTCGAACGGTTGTCGCCGTAATAATCGCCGATCCGGACCAGGTGCCCCGGCTGAATTTTGGTATTTCCCTTGAGCGCGGCCGAGCGGAGCGAGGTCGGCGTGGCCGATTCGATCAGGGCACTTGCCTTGACCGGCACGAATTTGCCATCCGGCTGCGGTTCGACGGCGGCGAGCTGCATTGACGGCATTTTCTCCAACGCCTCGCGGCTGACCCCCGGGAGACGGCGCGACACCAGCCGTTCACCCTCGGCCCAGTCGTCGTTGCCGCCGAGGATGATGAAGGCCGCGTCCGGCACGAATTTCTGCAGAAGATCGTCGAGCGAACGCCCGTGGCGGTCGGTCAGGAAACGTTTGGCGGTAAAGCCGCCGATCCCGGCGTTTTGCAGCAAATGGGCCCTGTTCGAGGCGAAATCGAGCACGAAATAAGGTTTTTCTCCGTCTTCGAGGACCAATTTGATCCGCCGCTTCGCCGCGTTCGGGAAACGGTGGACGAAGCACGTTTCCGGATTGGAAACCCGGAAATCGAGCCCGGCGCTGAAAACAGTCGGGTTGGCGGGGTCGAAGGGCACGTTGCCGATCCCGTAAGGGCTCTCAAGCACCTCCGGATCGTCGGTTTCGCCAACTGTGCAACCGGTGTAGCCGAAGCGGGTTCCGGTTTGGAATGAGGCTTCGATTTTCGCTCCTGCGGCAGGGGGGCGGAAGAAGTAAAGAAAATGCTCAACTTTGTTTTCCGGCGCGATTCGGACAATCAGCGCGTCGACGCCGGGAAAACGGGCCGCCACATCGCCGGAAACGTAGTCAAGTTTATAGATTTCAACTTTCAACGGTTTTCCATCGAGCGTCACTTTATGTTGGTAGGTAAACGGTTTCCCGAGTGGAAACGCGCGTTTTTTGCCGTCTCCGGTCCATTCGACCTTTCCTTCGCCCATGGCGGAGTTGCGGTTGTCGATCGAGCCGATGCGGCGACCGTCGGCGTAAACGGCCAGCACGCCGTGATTCCGGGTGCGCTCGATCCCGTACCAGAGCGCCAGTTCGTCGCCCTCGAGGTCGAATTCGGCGCTGTCTCCGACCCGGTCGAGCCGGACCGCGTCGCCGAGCGCGTATTTGCGGCTGCGGACGACCGGAGGCGCGAAGGATTTGCCGTCGCGTTGAAAGGTCATCGCCGCCGGTTCGACGCTGCTGCTCCAGCGCTCCCGCAGCAGCCGGTCGATGGTTCCCGTAAGCGATTGCTCGGTCAGGAGGCCGGTTCCCCAGACGGTGGAAGAG
>JAVBUI010000202.1:0-3504 GCA_031555495.1 Victivallaceae bacterium
GCATGCTAGCCAGAATCGCGATAATCGCGATGACGACCAATAATTCGATCAACGTAAAGGTACTTCTTTGCATCGTGCGTCTCCTTTGATATTGAACTCCTATATAGAAGTATAGCAAATTTCTTTTTTTTGTCAACCAGAAATCAAGAAAAAAGACATTTTTTTTGAAAAAAATTTGTTTTTCAGGTCATTTCGGCTTATAATAAAGCAACTCCTCTAACGAACATGGGAATCATTTGACGCCATGACGCCATCGGGCAAAAAAAACACGCCGGTTTACCGCCAGATCGAGCACGAATTGAAGCGGTACATCGCGGAAAACCACCTGAAGAAGCACGAGCTCCTTCCCTCCGAGTGGCAGCTGGCCGCCCTGCATGGGGTCAGCGTCGGCACCGTCCGCAAGGCGCTCGACAACCTGGTGATGGAAAAAGTGATCTACCGCCGCCACGGCCAGGGCACCTTCGTCGCGCCCCGCATCCGCAAAGGCAAGATCCTGCTGGTCCCCAATCAGGACTCCGTTTCGCTGGGCGTCCATGACGACTATTTCACTTTCTTTCTCGGTGCGCTGACCGAGGCGAACACCGGCGATTCCTCTTGTGAACCGCTGATCGTCGAGCTCGAAGATTTTCTCGCCAACCTCGATGACCTGCCCATGATTTATCCCGAGATCGCCGGCGTGATCTTTTTCCGCGGCTTCAATAATTACGAACTGGCGTGCGAGGCGTTGCGCCGCCAGGCCCTGCCCTGTTTATACTATGGTCCAAACCTTCACGAAGGCAAAGACGACGACATTCCCGCCGTTTACCACGACGAAACGGCGATTGCCGCGCTGCTGGCGGACTATCTGGTTTCGCAGGGAATCCGCCGCGTCTCCGGCATCGGCAACGGCCAGCTCATCGGACGCTGTCGGCTGGATCTCTTCGCCGCCGCCGCCGCAAAGCGCGGCCTGGAGTTCCGCGAAGCTCCGCCGGATATTTTCGACGACCACCGACGGCTGCGGCTGTTGGCGGCCGAGGACGAGGTATTTCTCTGCGCCGTCGACCGGGTCGCCATCCGCCTGATCCAGGTTCTTGAACGCCAGCTCCACTTGCGCGTACCGGACGACATCCGGGTGATCGGGGTAGACAACGTACCCGCCGGACAGGAGCTTCAGCCCGGGTTGACCACGGTCGACCTCTGCAGCTATGACAATGGCCGCCTTTGCCTCCGCCGTTTCTCCGAAGCGATCGCCGCCGGAGAAACGGAACCATTTAAAATCAACGGCAAAGTCGGCTTGATCCGGCGCGAAAGCTGCTGACAGCGCCCCTGCTTTGGATCACTTATTGCTGACCAAGTCAACGCCTTTCCCGGAAAACAGCTTGCAAAATACGCCGGATACACCTATTTTGTAATCGTTCCGAAGAAGCAAACGCTGATCAACCCAACACTTCAGGAATAAAAATATGAAAAAGTTAAAGAAAAAACGTCTCAAGCGGCTCGCCGACCGCAAAGACCGCCGTCGGCAGCAGCGCGAAGAGCGGACGCCCTCCTATACCGGCAAAATCGTCATCACCCGCGCCGGTTACGGCTTCGTCACCCCAAAAGCCGACGAAAACGAGCAAGGCGAGCCCTTCCAGGATATTTTCATTCCGCCCCAGTTTATCAATGGCGCATTCGACGGCGATGTCGTCCGCGTCCAGGTGCTGCCCCCCCGCCCCGGCGTCGACGATCCCGACCGCGGTCCCGCCGGACGGGTGATGGAGGTCGTCGAAGAGGCCCGGACCCACGTCGTCGGCGAAGTGCTTGCCGGGCGCAAAATCCGTCCCCTCAATAAACGCCTTCCCGATGAAATCGATATCGCCGGCAGTCTCAACGGCGCCAAACGCGGCGACTGGGTTAAACTCCGTCTGCTCCGCGACGGCGAGCCCGGCAACGAGTATCGCGGCGCCGTCGCCGAAACGCTCGGCAAAGCGGGCTCGATCAAAACCGACCTCGACGCCGTAGTCGCCGAATACGACCTCGCCCCCCCCTACTCCGAAGCCGACGACGCCGAAGCGCTCAAGATCACGCCGCGCGAAATCGAGCGGGTCGACATGCGCGACCGCCTCACCACCACCATCGACCCCATCGACGCCAAAGACTTCGACGACGCCGTTTCGCTCGCCCCCGGCAAAGACGATTCGCTGCTCGAAGTCGGCGTTCACATCGCCGACGTCGCCGCGATCATCGCGCCCAAAAGCAAATTCGACGTAGAGGCCGCCCGCCGCTCCTTCACCGCCTACCTCCCCGGCCGGACGCTGCCGATGCTGCCGAAAGCGCTGACCGCGCGGATCAGTCTCCACGTCGGCGACGACTGCCCGGCGCATTCGGTGATTTTCCAGATCGAACGCGCCACCGGGCGGGTCGTCGAAGCGAAGCGCTGCCACACCTTGATCCGGATCGACCACCGTCTCAATTACGAAGAGGTCCAGGACTTCCTCGACGGCAAAGGCGCGGGCTCCGACTGGTCTGACGCGCTCAAAAAGTATCTCCATGAGATGAACGACACCACCATCAAAATGCGCAAAAACCGCCAGCAGAGCGAAACCTTCCTCGATCTCGCGATGCCGGAAATCCGGATCATCTGCGACGAAAACGCCGACAAAATCGACGGCCTCGCCCGCAAGATCCAGCGCGAATCCGAATACATCGTCGAAGAGTGCATGCTCGCCGCCAATTCCGCGGTCGGCGAGGAACTGGTCAAAATCGGCGTCGCCGGGCTCTACCGCGTCCATCCGACGCCCGATCCCGACAAGCTCGACGAATTTTACGCCACGATGCAGGAGGAGTTCGGCCTCGTCCCCGGCGACCTCTCCGACCGCAAAAACTGCCGAAAATTCATCGAGTCGCTGCCGGACGATCCCCGGAGACCGATCATCCTGAGTCTGTTCCTCCGTTCGCTTCCGCGCGCCTATTACCTCGAAAAAAGCGAGCTCCACTTCGGCCTCGGCAAAGAGCGTTACTGCCACTTCACCAGCCCGATCCGGCGCTACCCGGACCTGATCGTACACCAGCAGCTCTGGAATTACGACCTCAACCAGCGGACAAAACCCGCGTCGTCACTGGCGATTCTCGCCGCCGAGTGTTCGCTCAAGGAAGAGAACAACGACAACGCCTACTTCGCCGCCACCGAACGCCTCAAGCTCCGGTATCTCGCCGAGCAACTCGAAGCCGGCAAAGCCGGGCGTTACCGCGCCGTCGTCGCCAAACATACCGCCAACGGCTACATGGCGGACATTCCCGAGCTCGGCATGTACGGCTTCATTCCGCTTGAAAACACCGGCGGCGCGCGTCTGCGCTGCGGCGAAGAGGTCCTGCTCAAACTCTCGATGCTCGACCTCGACCGCGCTTCGGCCGAATTCGCCACCGTAAAGGAGAAAGTGTAAAAGATGGCCATTCACGTCGTCAACGAGGCCCGGCGCTGTCTCAACTGCGCCAAACCGGCCTGCGTCGAGGGGTGTCCGATCCGGACGCCGATCCCGCGGA
>JAVBUI010000291.1:0-5889 GCA_031555495.1 Victivallaceae bacterium
TTCATGAAAAAACTACTGCTTCCCTTCGTGCTGGCAACCGGAATATGGCTCGGAGCCGCCGACTATTGCCGGATCGATTTCAACGGTTTCGCCGGCAGGACGCCGATCGCTCCCGGAAAAAGCGCCGGGGTTGTTTCGCTCAATTCTCCGAATCCGACCTTGAAACCCTATGTGGCGGAGTGCCGCAGTTTCGGCAATCCGCACCTCGTCTGGCAGAAGACCACATTTCGCGCCACGCCCGGAGCCGACGGCAAGATCCAACTGATGCTGCTGGCCAATTGGGTCGACCCGCAAATTCTCAAAACACAATACGACGGCAACTATCCGCGGGTGATTTTCCGATCCGTCAAAGCTCTGCGCGGAACCGCCATCGAAAACGGAAATTTCACCGCAACCGACAACGGCGCGCCGAAAGGTTGGCGGCTCGAACCGGGCGCGGAATATAAGACCGTCGCCATCGACGGCGTCAACGTCCCGGTCATCATCGCCCGCTGCTATGCACCGGCGATCCAGCAGATCCAAGTCGCCAAAGACACCGAAATCGAACTTGAAATCGAATGGGCCCTGGAATCCGCGTTCGCCCCCTCCGCGCGGCAGGCGGCGGACGACGGCGACAGCTATACCCCGATGGCGCAAAAAATCGTCGCGGCCGGGCGTTTCGCACCGCATCCGCGCGTTCTCTTCGACTCCGGCGAACTCGCCGCATTGCGGCAAAAGGTCGCCGGCGACGCTTACCGTCAATGGCGGAGCGACCTCCATTCATCGGCGGAGTACTTCCTCACCAAATTTCCGGCCTCATACGTTTTCCCCTTTGCGGAAAACCCCGCCTACCAGCTGGCCGCCGAAACGCTGCTGACCGCCTGGATCGTCGAAGGAGACGAGCGTTACGCCCGCCGCGCAATCGACTGGGGAGTCGCCTTCACCGACGCCTGGTTCCTGAAGAAAAAAGTCCCGGCAACCGGGAAATTCAGGAATTATATCGGCTCCGATCCCATTTTCACACTGCGCCCATACGCACTGACTTATGATATCTTGTTCCCGCTGCTTTCCGGGCCGGAGAAGACGACGTTCTTGAAAGGGCTGGCCTATTTCGGCGACCTTTGCGCCAAAATGATCGAGAACCAGCCCGAATTCGACCAGGGATTGCACAAAAATTACGTGATGGGGCAAGTCGGGGCCTTCACGCTGATCGCTTGCGCCGCCGAGGGGGAACTGCCGCCCGCCGGGGACTGGCTGAAAACAGCTCGCCGCTATGCTTTGCGCTTCGCCAACGAAGCGATCGAGCCCGACGGCATGTATCCCGAGGGCTCCGGTTATTTCAGCTACACCGGGGAACACTTGCTGCTGGCTTTCGCCGCGTTGGAGCGGCAGTCCGGAGAAAAGCTGCTTGCCGGAACCAATCTCGCCCGGACCGCCGGCTGGCTGAAATGGCATACGTTGCCGGGTGGATTCGAGTATGATAATTTCTCCGACAGTGAGCACAGCATGAACCGTCGCGCGATTCCGGCGCTTTTCCAATATTTCCTGCAATCACCGGGAGATCGGCTGGCAACGGCGGCTTATGGAGACAGCCTCCGCTACCACGATGGCGGCGCATGGACTTTTCTTTATTGGCGCAAACCGGAAAAAGCCGAAGCGTCCGTAGCAACCGACGCGGTGTTTCCACAGGGAGGAATGGCGGTTTTCACCGACGGCGACGGCGCGCTCGATGCGAAATTATTTTTTTATGCAACCAATTACCGGTATGCGGCCCACTCGCAAGCCGACCGGGGACATTTCAATTTCTACAGCATGGGGCACATCTGGGCGGGCGATTCCGGCTATGCCAATGACGGCAAGGAAGCCAACTCCGCCGCCGCCCCGGAAGCTCATACCCAGGTGCTGATCGACGGCAAAGGGCAATCGTATCTCGCCGGAACCCGGGTGTCCGCCACCTTTTCCCGCATCTCGGATTTTGCAACCCTGCCGACTCTCGGCTACGCGGAAGCCGACTTGAAATCAGCCTATGATTACGGGCTCTGGTACACCCGGCAAGGCGGCGTCCGCCCCCACAATCCGGTGCAAAAAGCGGCACGCAGGGTTCTTTTCATGCGTCGAACCGGCGGCATCCCGACCTATTTGCTGATTCACGACGACATCCGCAAGGATGACAATCTCCACCGTTATGACTGGCAACTCCAGCTTTTTCCCTCCACCGCGGCTTTCCCGGCACCCGGCGGAGCCGAGCTGCTGCCGGCCGTAACCGGGGCCAAAGCGGTCGAACTATTCGGAGCGGGCAACTGGTTCAAACCGGACGCTCCGGGGTATTTGCAATTCGGCGTGAAGAACAATGGACGCGTCCGCTTCGAATTCGAAGCGCCGCACGCCGGGCGTTATTACCTGTGGACGCTGAGCGATCCCGACCATTTCACCGGCGGCATCGATTGCGCAATGACGGTCAACGGCCGTCCGGGCGCCGGAAGCGGCAGGCTGATGCTGGGAACCGGCGCGGCCCGTCCGGTCTGGAGCCGCTATTCATTGAATCGAAACCTGATGGGAGAACCCGAGGCGGTTGAACTTCAGGCCGGCAAAAACATCCTCGAATGGAAGGTCATGACCGGTACCGGACGTTTTCTGCGCGGGGTATTCACGCCCGATCCCGGATTGACGCCGGATAGGCTGGAAGGGAAGTTGTCCGCCGATGCGGTCTCTTTCGGCCCCGATCATGTCACCGAGCTTGCAAATGCCCGGATCGTCGAACTTGCCCCGCCGACGGCTGCGACTTGCCGCGTCACGGCGATCTACCCGGAAAAGGCGATGACGCGCTTCGATTATTTTCAACCGACCCGGACTCCCCCGCACGGTCGGATTCATCTGGAAACCGAGGCGGTTGAACCGGATTTTCTGGTAATGCTCCATCCCCGTGCGCCGGAAATGGAATCGCCCGCAATCACCCGCGAAACGGTCGACGGCGTCAAAATCGCCCGAATCCGCTGGAAAAACGGAACCGATACGATCGCCCTTAACCCGGCGGGGCGGAGCTTTGCGCTCGGCGGTTGCCGTACCGATGCGAAATTGCTGGCGCTGCGTTCCGGCGGCGATGCGGTGGCTGTCGGCGCCACCCGCTTGGAAGAGAACGGGAAATCGGTCTTCGCGCTTACAGAACGCCGGACGCTGCTTCGCGCGGACTCGACGTGGCGTGTTTCAAACTTCGTTCCCCGCCCGATTCCAATTGATTCGTTATGAACTTTTATCACTGGTTGATTGTCATCATTCCGATGGTCTGCGTGGTTGCGGTCGCGCTTTACTCCCGGCGGTTCATCCGCAGCGTGTCCGACTACATTGCCGCCGGGCGGGTGGCGGGCCGCTATGTGCTGACAGTGGCGGCGGGCATGGAAGGCGTACTGGGCGTCATTTCGCTGGTGGCGATGTGTGAAGTCAACTATCAGACCGGATTCGCGCTCAATTTCTGGAACAATGTACTGCTGCCGGTCGGATTGGTGCTGAGTCTCACGGGATTCTGCGCTTACCGTTTTCGGGAAACCAAGGCGTTGTCGATGGGACAGTTCCTCGAAATGCGCTATAATCGCCGGTTGCGGATTTTCGCGATGGTTCTCCGGTCGTTTTCGGAAATTCTGGCAAACACCATCGGGCCGGCGGTGGCGGCGCGGTTCTTCATTTATCTGCTCGGACTGCCAACCGAAATTTCACTGGCCGGATTTGCGGTGCCGACTTTCGTATTGCTGCTGGTCGGTGTGCTGCTGCTGGCTCAACTGTTGATTCTGTCGGGAGGCATTATTTCATTGTTGATAACCGATTGTCTTCAGGGACTGATCTGTTATCCGATCTTTGTGATTTTTTCGGTTTTCCTGCTCAGTGAATTTTCCTGGGAGGCTCAAATCGCTCCGGTTATGCTCGACCGGGTTGCCGGGGAGAACTTCCTCAATCCCTATGATATTCAGGAATTGCGCGACTTCAATATCTTCAGTTTGATCGTCGCCCTCGGCGGCTCTTTCCTGAACCGCGCCGTCTGGTTCGGAGGCGGAGTCGACAGTGCGGCGCGTTCGCCGCATGAACAGAAAATGGCAGGCATCCTCGGCGCCTGGCGGGCCGGATTCGGCGCTGTAATGTGTACTCTGCTGGCGGTGGCATTGATCACGCTGATGAACCACCGCGACTTCGCCGGCACAGCCCGCCAGGTCCGGGTGGATCTGAGTGGACAAGTGGCTGGAGAAGTCATCCATGATCCTGCTTTGCGTAACGCGGTGACGGCCCGGATTCAGGAAATGCCTCCGGAGCGGCATGAAATCGGGCGCGATCCGCAACTTTCGCGGCGGCTGAACCTCGATACCCCGCTATTGGAGGCGACACACAGCGTATTGCAGGAGAACCTTCCCGACCAAGGGGAGGCCAATGGACTTTATTTAAAATTCCAAACACTGTTTTACCAGATGATGCTGCCTGCCGCCTTGCGCCAGATACTGCCGCCTGTCCTGCTTGCGCTTTTTGTGCTGCTGGGGTTGATGCTGATGGTATCGACCGACGATTCGCGTATTTTCTCAAGCTCGGTGACCATTGTTCAGGACATCATCCTGCCGCTTCGCCGGACGCCGGTGACGCCGGAAGAGCACTTGAAAGCACTGCGTTGGTGCACGGTCGGCGTATCGGCGCTTTTTTTCGTCGGGTCACTGTTCCTCTCCCAGCTTGATTATATCAAGCTCTTCTGCATCATCACCACCTCGATCTGGATCGGCGGGGCGGGCTCGATGATTACCTTCGGCCTTTATTCGCGGCGCGGCAATACGGCGGGGGCGTTCGCTTCGCTGTTGACCGGGGCCGGCATATCCGCGGGCGGACTGCTGCTGCAGCGCCATTGGCCCGGAACGGTTTATCCGCTGTTGTCCAACTACCGTCTGGATGGGCCGCTGAACGATTTTCTGGTTTGGGCCAGCTCTCCCTTTCACCCTTACCTCGACTGGTCGGTCGATCCGGTCAAATTTCCTCTTAATTCAATGGAACTCTTATTTTTCGCAATGCTCCTGAGTGTAATCGCTTATTGGAGTGTTTCACTGGCGCTTCCGTCCCGGCCTTTCGATCTCGAACACATGCTTCACCGTTCACCGGGAGCTTCGCAAGTTCGGCGAAAAATCAACTTCCGCAAGCTTCACGAGCTTCTGGTCGGCATCACTCCGGATTATACGCGCGGCGACCGGATCATCGCATGGAGTATTTTCGGTTATTCATTCATTTATATGTTTATGCTGTCGTTCGTCGGAGTGGTGATCTGGAATCTTTTTTCGCGATGGCCTCCGGAGTGGTGGAGTTATTATTTTTATTTCAATACACTGGTTATTCCGTCGATTGCCGGGGCGGTGACTACCGTCTGGTTTTTCATCGGCGGCGTGGTCGATATGTGGCGATTGTTTCGAGACCTGGGCGCCCGCAGAGAGATTGACGAAAAAGACGATGGACGCGTCGGCGGTGAGTCATAAAAAAAAACGCCTTCCGTGCAACCGGAAGGCGTTTTGAAGTTTCATCTCCCTGAATCAAGCTCGAGACGCGGCGATTGTATTTTTGTCTATTTAATTGCCCGCGAATTAAATGCATAAAATAAAACATCGGAAATAATTATTTTTTCACTTGTTTTTTAATTTATTTCCCATTATACTCCCGATAGACACATTGTTTCCTTTTCGAATGATCGGGGAGATATGATGACTAAGAAGCTGCATGTATTTTTGCTTCCTCTGCTGTTGCTGGCCTCTATCAACGCCTCCGAAAAGATCGACTTTCATGCCAAAGTGCTGACCGCCGGGAAAGCGCTTCTGGCCGGCGATGGATTTTCTGTTCAACAAGTACTCGGGACCGCTAATTTCTCGCCTGAATTGCGTTTGCCGGTGCAATTGATTT
>JAVBUI010000167.1:0-9273 GCA_031555495.1 Victivallaceae bacterium
GCAAGATACTCTTGCGCTTTGGCGATGATTTCATCTTTGCGGTCGATTTTGCCGCCGACTGCGTCCCAGAAGGAGCGGTCGGAGCACGGCGGGGCAGGCGAAAATGGCGCTTTCGGCAGCGCGGCGGCGATTCCGGTGAGCTCCGCCGGAGTGGGAGCGGGAAAGTCCGGACCGTAGTCGGGAACGAAGGCGCGGGCGTCGTCGTAGCCTTTTTGATCGGTTTCGGCGAGATCGAAAGCGCGGAAGGCGAGTTTTCCCAACGGAAGCTGGAAGGAACGGACCACGATCCGCACTTTGGCGGCGTTCTCCGGGGCCCGGGCGGCGAGCCGGAGGTCGCGTTCCCCGCGGGTGTCGAAGGGAAGTCCGAAGGAGATCCTGTCGCCGCAAGGCTTGCCGTCGCTGTCGCTGAATTCAAAGGAGACGCTGCCGAGCGACGCGCGGTTGGTCGCGGAAAAAACCGACGCCTTGAACCGGAGCAGATAGTACGCCCCCGGCGTCACCTCGCGCGCGGTGGTCGAGGCGTAACCGGCGCGCTCGGGGGAGACGTCGTCGATTTCGATCTTCGAGGCGGTGATTTTGGTCATGCCGTCTTTGCCGGCTTTCCAGTCTTTGAGCGGAATTTCGGCGGCGGCGGCGGAGAAAACAACGGCGGAAGCGAAGATCGAAAGGAGTTTCATGTCAATTCCGGTCCCACAAATTGAGGTCGCTGTTGACGTTCGCGGCGTAACCGTTGTCGAATTGGCCGAGGTACGGGTTGTTCACCGGATCGGCGCTGCGTTCGGTGGTGACGTGACCGCCGACCCAGACGACGTTGAAAGCGTTGCTGTGGCGTGAATGCAAATACCCGTCGTTGGCGGCGAAACCGCCGGAGGGCTTGTAGGCCTGCAAATTGGCGTAGCCGTTGTCGAGCGTTCCGTCTTTGGCGTCGGCGCCGAGGACGGTGCGCGACGGGCGGCGGATCTGGTTGACTTTGGCCGGGATCCTCGCCAGTGTCGAATTGACGCCGTTGCCGCCGGTGACGAAGCGGTAATTGGTGCCGTAGCCCACCCGGAGCAGCGCGGTCGCAGCGAGGTCCGGTTTGAACGCGTTGAATTCGAGTCCCCTGGGAGTGGTGGTGGCCGGAGTCACCATCGACGGGCAAAGGTAGTTCGAGCCGGTCATCAGCCGCTGGCTGATCAGGACGCCCGGCAGCAGATAATCGGTCCCGAGCTGTTTGTAGGACGGGAAATAGTCGCTGTGGTTCGTCGAGTACATCGTGATCGCAACCCCCAGCTGCTTGAGGTTGTTGACGCATTTGATGCCCTTGGCGGTTTCGCGGGCCTTGTTCAACACCGGCAACAGCATCGAGGCCAGAATCGCGATAATGGCAATCACCACCAACAATTCGATCAGCGTGAAAGTTCTCTTAGTCATAAGTTTCCTCCTAAACTGCACCAATTGCACACCTTGTGCACCAATAATTATAGCACAAAAAAATAACAAAAACAAACCCTTAATAGAAAATTTCCGAAAAAAAACAACGTCCATGGCAAGAGTGGCGGACATCAGCGCATACAGCGGACGGGGGAAATATCCTTGCACACCGGCTTCACCGCTCCGATTCTCCCGCCAAAGTAGTCCAGCGGTAAAAATGCACGGGCCGGGAAAACCACGGATTTTTCGATTTTCCCTGATCCTCGATCAGAACTTTGCCCTGCCCCGGATCGGCGGAGATCCATTTGCCGCGGCCGAAGTAGACCATCACATGCACGCCGTCGTCGGTGACGGCGAGGTCGCCCGGCCGCAGTGGGGCTTCCGGCGCGGCTGCGACGGTGCCGCCGAGTTGAAGGGGCGTGAGGCAGTTCCGGTAGCCCGCCGCCAGCGCCCGCGCCGAGGCGTCGAACCACCAGTTTTTGAATGAGGAACGGATCAGGGCGAAGTTCATCGTTTTCAAGCCGATGATCCGCTCGGCGTCGCGGAGCGCTTTGCGCGGCAACCCGGAGCAATCGATTCCGCTCCGGTTCTCTCCGCCCCAGAGGTAACGGGTATTTTCATGCTTCCGCAATTGTTCCAGATAAACACGGTGCAATTCGTCTTGGGGAATTTCGCGCCCCGGAGCCAGCGCGACGGCGAAGGCGAGCGCCGCCGAAAGCGTCAATGCCGCAATTCCAAACGATTTCCGATACCGCAGCAGGAACTTCATCATGACGCCCCAGAGCCACAATGCGCCGAGAAGCATCAAACACCGGGTCACGCCGCTATTGACCGGATACCCGTACATGAATCCCAACAGCACCAGCGGAATCATCGGTCCCGTCAGGACGTCGCGCCGCAAGCGGGCCCATCTCGACGGGCGAAGCGTCCAATGCTCTTGGCCCATGCTCAAATCCCACCATACCTGCGGAACTTTCGCGATATGAAGCGCCAGATGGAGGTCGTAAAAATCATCATCCCGGTAAAAAGTCCCGTCTTCGTAGAGCCAGTTCAACTGCGCTTCGACCAGCGCATTCCTGTGAAACAGCAGCCGGAGATGATGTTCATCATGCCGCAGCTCGATTTCTCCGTTTGCGGCGGAAGACCTGATCCAGGGCGCATACCGCCGCATTGTCTTCGAAGCGGACATGCCGGGTGTGATCTCAAAAATCCCGAATTTGATTTTTCCCGAGAAGCGATTGAAAAATTTCATGATTCCTGTTCTTTATCCGTTCAAATCGGAATAGACTGTTTCCACATCGACTTCGAATTCTTCAATCAGGTCTGCTTTGCCTTTGACGCCGATAAACGCCTCTTTCAAGTCGGCGATTTCACAACCGGGAGCGGATAGGAGAGTGCAATAGTCCACACCATTTGAAGCGGCAAAAAGAAAACAGCGTTTTCCGTCCTGTCTTATTTTTTGCGCAAACTTCAACGCCCCCTCGGAAGTTCCTTTCAAAAGCTGGTACTTGCTGGAGTATATTCCGGGACTCAAACAGCCGGCAAACAGCGGCTTCAAGTCGAAATCGGAATTGCACACCACGGCGATCGTTCCCCGCTCATGCCGGGAGGTGTGCCAGAATTCCTCGTGGCCGGCGACACAATCCCGCGAAAGATCGAATTCGTAAATCCTGCCCCGGCGTTTCAGGAAATCCCAGTTTTTTTTCTCCAGTTCGGTACGGGGGATTGAGGGATAAAGCCAGGCGCTTTCGGCAAATTTCAGCAGGGGAGAGACAAAGCGGCCGAGCGCGTCCTGGTCGGCGGCGGCACGGGCGGCCTGAACTCTTTTTTCATCATATTCACCCGGCCGCAATCCCTGCCTGGCTCGAAAATACATATAGTCGGAAGTTGAAATAAGTAAGCCACTTTCCTGCAAACTCGTCAACAATTCAGCCTCAAGAATTTTTTCAACAATCTCGCGTTTTTCCTGCAAAGAGGTCATTTTTTTACTCCGTTCCGTTTCCGCATTCCTCCGGTGTACTTCTCGTATGCCTTCTTCATGTCGTCGTCGGTAAAATACTCCTTGACTTCCGGGCAGGATATAGTCGCATGTTGAGCGAGATGTTTTTGGACAATTCCGATCTTGTCATGTGCGGACGCTTTCTCAAACGGCTTGTCTTTGATCGTTTCCGCCTTGTCGGCCAGCAGGATATTGCCGTTTTCGTCAAGCGATAAATAGCCATTGGGACACAGTACGGAAAGCGCATGGTTCACCTCATCCGTATTGAGAATTGCATGATTAATGCAATCCGCGACAGCCATCAAGTAGTCAAGTGTTACTGATCTTTGCCCGGTAAGCAGCAATGAAGTCAAGACCCAACCGTCGCTCCAGATGCATGTCAGGGGGCTCCGCCGCCAAAGCAGCGTTTTGCGGTTGTCCGTGCACTGCATGCATTCAAGGTGGGCGTCAAAATCGAATCCGTCCAAAGCAAAGAACCAATTCCAGATCTCTTCAGTTATAATCTCGGAACCGATCGAGTGTTTGTGGTCGTTGCAGACGCAAAGAAGCCAGAAATCTTCCAGAAACGGCCCCTCGTCGGTATTGATGCCCCAAACTTCGGCCACCATCCGTTGGTCGATGCTCTCAAGCACTTCACCGGTTTGGTTGTTGATTCTGCACAAGGAAGCGCCGCGTACCTCCCAATGCCAGCCAAGTTTCTTGATGAGCTTGAGGCGGTTTTCTTCTACGGCAACACTCAGCTCATCGAATTCTTTTTGCGAGATTTTTTTCGGGCACAATGTCCGGTGCGGAATGCAGACGATCAGCGCGGCAAGCACAACAGCAACAATACAGGCGGTCCAACTGACCTTGCCGTGAAAATACCCCAACAGGAGCGATATGGCGAAGGCAATGATGACCATCGCAGCCAGCTCGATGATGAAACGTTTCCGTTCCGGCGTCATGTTGATCCCCTGCGGTTCAAATGTTTTTCTCCATTTCATCGGTCGGGCTGTAATCGATTTTCCACTCGGCGGGACAACTCATACGCTTTCCGTCATGTAAAATCACAAATGTTGCATTTTTACTGCATCTGATCGACCTTTGCATCATGTTCGTTACCTTTGGTAGCGAACATGATACAAAAACCAAGCAGATTTTGTAAAAATTTCGCATTTATGACTTTTCATTCCGGAAAGCGTATCATATTACCTCCGCATCGCCAACATACTTGAAAAAATACGATATTCAAGACATGATTCAAGTTAAAACCTCATTTTCCGGCGGATTCTGAAGCGGATGAGGTTACAATAACTTGTCGAAGGCGAGCTTGCCGCCGCCCTGGAAGGCGATCGTGCCGCAGAACTCGAAGCCGTTTTTCCGCAAAATATGCCGCATGCGCATATTGGCGGGATCGGTGTCGATGCGGATGCCCCTGATATTGTGTTTCCGGCACAACTCCTCGAGCAGGAGAAATGCGCGGTCCGACAGGCCTTTGCCGCGAAATTCACCGCTGAAGGCGATGCGGTGCGCGACCGCGTACGGCTCTTGCGTCCGCCATGCGCCCTCGATGTCGCGGTAGGCGGGTTCGCCGTCGAAATCGATGAACATGTAGCCCGCGATTGCGCCGCCGGCTTTGAGGACATAGCCCTTCTTCCGCCGGATGTCGTCGGCGATGGTGCCCGGCGTGGGGTAGGAATCGTCCCATTGCGTGAAGCCCTGAGACCTCTGGAACGATCTCGCGTCATCGATGATCCGGTAGCAAGCTTCGAGCATTTCCGGTTGTGCTTCTTCCAATGAATACATGGCGGCTCTTGCGTTAACGGGGGCAGTAGTGGGTGCCGAGGTAGATCCGGCGCGGCAGCGCGCCCGGATTGCGGAGCCGCCGCAGACACTCGTTCATCGCCACCCGGCCCGCTTCGACCCAGTCGGTCGAGAGGGTGTCGACCTGCCGGTAGCTTGGAATCAGCAGCGATTTGCCGTCGACGCTCAGCACCGGATAGTCGTCCTGCAGGAGCCTGCCGTGTTTGCCGCGGTAGCCGAGGGTCAGCCGTTCGCAATAGCTGCCGCCGCAGAAGAACATGCCGCTTTCGGGGCCGAGCTCCGGGAGGTCTTCGCAGCCGTAGAACGGCTCCACGTGGCGGCGGAGGCCGCCGTAGGGAGCCCAGCGAGGGGCGAAGAGTTCATAACGGGACTCGTGCATCGCGAATTTCTCCATGCACATCACGACCTCTTTGACTTCGCGTTTACGGAAATAATCGACCGCCAGCTCGGCGATCCGCCAGGGATCGATGGTGATCGGCGACATGCGCCCATGATAGGAGTTGTGGATTTCAAGGCCGACCGCGGGCAGGGTTTTCGGCAGGGCGGTGATGCGGTCGTCGAAGCAGCCGAGCATCAGCAGCAAATCGCAGTCAACGCAAGCCGCTTCCACCTTCTGCATGAAGTTCGAGCTGTGGACGAAGTGCATCGTCAGCGTCGTTCCCGCGCCGTCGGCCACCTCCTGCACCCCGCGCAGCGCGTGGGCGCAATAGCTTACTTCGGTCATGGCCGATTCGATGATCACGGCGACGTTGGCGAGTTCGCTCCGTTTGGCCCTGACCGCGCTCGAGCGGACGTAGACCCCCGAACCGCGCCTGCCCTCGATCAGCCCGCGTTCTTCGAGCTGGGCGATCGCCCGCTGGACCGTTCCCATCGAGAGCGAAAACTGTCGGCACATTTCCCGCAGCGGCGGCAGCCGCCCGCCGGGCTTGAGGTGCCCGGAGGCGATGGCGGCTTCGAGGTAGTCGATCAGTTTCTGGTACATGTCAGTTCCGGGATTTCAAGGCGGCGATTGCTTCGCGCGCTCCTTCCGGGGCGCGGAAGACGCTGGTGCCGGCGACGAGGGTGTCGGCTCCGGCGGCGATGGCGAGGGGGGCGGTCCGGCGGTCCACGCCGCCGTCGACTTCGAGCCGGACATTCAGGCCGCGGCGGTCGATTTCGGCGCGGAGCGCACGGACTTTGTCCATTGTGTCCACCATGAAGCTCTGGCCGCCGAAGCCGGGCTCGACGGTCATGATCAAAATCATGTCGATCCGGTCGAGGTAGGGAAACAGCGTCTCCGCTTTGGTCGCGGGTTTGATTGAAATCCCGGCCGTGCAACCGGCGGCGCGGATCGCCCTGATCGCCTCGTCGGGATCGTCTTTCGACTCAAGGTGGAAGGTCAGGTGATCCGCCCCCGCCTTGGCGAAGGCTCCGGCGTAAAACACCGGGCGCTCGATCATCAAATGGGTGTCGAAGAGAATTTCGCGCCCTTTGCGGAGCGACGCGATGATGGGCACGCCGAAGGAGATGTTGGGAACCAGCGCCCCGTCCATCACATCGAGGTGGAGCAAGTCGGCCCCGGCTTCGACGACCCGGTCGACCTCTTCGCCGAGCCGGGTGAAATCGGCGGCGAGGATCGAGGGCGAAACCAGAATCGCTTCGCGTTCAAATTTTCGTAAATCCCGCATAGCATCAAACCTTTTCGTATAATTTAGCCAATAAAACCGGCAATGCAAATTCCGTCCGCAAAATCCTTCCGCCGAAACTGATCTGTTGCGCGCCCAAACTTTGCAGCAATTCCGCTTCGTAGGCGGTGAAGCCTCCTTCGGGGCCGAGGATCAGCGTGGTTTTTTCCCGGCCCGGCGGTGGGCACGGCGATGCTTCCGGGCCGGGGTGGGCGAGGAGGAGGCGCGTCCCCCGGGCGATAATCGGGAGCTCGTCTTCGGCGAAAATCTTGAAGCGCCGGTGAAAATGAATTTCCGGCATTATGGTGTCGACGGACTGTTCGAGCGCGAGGACGGTCTCCTGTTCCAACAATGGATCAACGATCCAGGGGGTGGTCCAGTACCCTTTGTCGACCTTCCAGGCGGCGAAGAAATGGAGTTTCTTCACTCCCATCGAGACCGCCGCGTGGAGCACCTTGCGGAAGCTCTTGGGCCTCGGCAGCGCCGCCGCGAGGATGAGCGGCAAGGGCTCCGGCGGTTCGCATTCCGGCGTGAACCGCACCCGGACTTGCCGGGCGGCCGGATCGAACTCCAGCACTTCCGCCCGGCCGACCGGACCGTTGCGCACTCCGGCGCGGCAGTGGCCGCCGCGCCGGTCGAGCTGCAATACCCCGGTCAGGTGCGCGAAACACCGCTCGCCGAGAACCGCTTCCTCCGCCGAAACAAATTCGGCGCGGTCGATCAACAGCAAATTCACCGGGCCTGGTAGACCCAGCAGCCGTTGCGGTCGTCGAAACAGCGCTTGACCGACGGGTCGTTGACCGCCATTTTGTCCAGCCACGAACCGATTTCGACCGCGTCGTCCTTCATGCCGAGCGTCGCCGCGATTTCGGCGGCGGTGCCGGAGACGCCGCCCGTGGCGGCGATGGCTTTGAGCAGTTTTTCGCGCACTTCGAGCACGCCTTTGGCCGCCAGCTTGTAGGCTTGGACGCCGGGCTGGTGGAAGGCGTTGATGTGGATGAATTCGGCGTAAACCGCCACCGCGCGTTCGTAGAGCGCGATCAGCATTCCGAGTTCGGCTTCGGTCAGCTCCGCGATCTGGATGGTGATGACTTGGCGTCCCTTCGAACGCAGCGCCGCGCCGAGCCCGGCTTCGAAGCCGTGGAGGTAGTCGCCCATCGTCACGCCGTTGGCGATTTCATAATTGTCGGCGTTTTTCAAGACTTCGATGAAGGTGACGAAGAAGTCGTCGCGCCCGTCGTTGAGCTGCTGGATGAAGGCGTGGGCGTCGGTGCCGCCCTTGTTGCCGAAGACGTTGAGGCCCTGATGGACCTTTTTGCCGTCGAGGTCGAGCTCTTTGCCCAAACTCTCCATTACCAGCTGCTGCATGTAGCGCGAAAGTAGAATCAGGCGGTCGGAGTAGGGGACGATGACCATGTTGCGGTCGCCCTTGCCTTTACCCGCAATATACCACATCGCGGCCATCATCATCGCCGGGTTGCGGAGCGGGTCCTCGGTGCGCGTCCAATTGTCCATCGCGATCGCGCCGGTGAGGAAGGCGCGGAAATCGACGCCGGTCAGGGCCGCCGGGAGGTGGCCGACGATGCTGGTCTCGCTGGTGCGTCCGCCGATCGATTCGGCCATTTCAAAGGTCCTGAGCCACTTTTCGCCCCGCGCCTTGGAGTCAAGTTCGCTCCCCGCCATGGTGATGGCGGCGGCGTGGCGGGTGAAGTCGAGCGATTTCGCGGCGTAGAACTTTTCGAGCGCGATGAGATTGTTCTTGGTCTCCTGGGTACCGCCCGATTTGGAGATGGTCAAGTGGAGCGTGCGCTCGGGGTCCATCACCGCGAGGAGGTCGACCAGCCCGGCGGGGTCGGTGTTGTCGAGGAAGTAGATTTTGAGATAGCTGCTGCGGGCGCGGCCGGGAAGTTCGTTCCAGTAGGGGCCGTTGACCGCGAACTGCATCAGCTGCGGACCGAGGGCGGAGCCGCCGATGCCGTTGATTACCACGGCTTCGAAGCGCTTGCCGGTGGAGCCGGTGACCGCGCCGCCGCGGACGTCTTCGACGAAGGCTTCGACGGATTCGAAGAGTTCGCTCTCAAGATAGCCCGCGCGGTCGGTGAAATGAGTGACTTTGCGCTTTTCGTCCGGGTTCTTGATCGCCCCGGCTTCGATCTCCTTCATGCCCCTGGCCGCCGCCGCGAAGCGGGGCTTGAGCTCGTCGAGGTCGGCCTTGGCGAAGGTCATGCCGGCGAAATTCACCGAGAAGCGCGCCGCGCCGTCGGTGAGCGTGTACTGCTGATTGCGTTTGAGCCAGTCGTTCATATTGTTATCCTTTATTTGGTTGCATGCAATGCGAAGTTGACGAAATCGGTGAAGCTGTCCGCTTCAAAAACGGCTTTTTCGCCGCGCGGG
>JAVBUI010000094.1:0-11239 GCA_031555495.1 Victivallaceae bacterium
TGAATTTAAATTGATGGCGCGCCGTTTCGGCGCCGACCTGGTCGGGATTGCCCCCTATGACCGCTTCGACAGCCTCGAGGCGCAGGAGCATCCCTCCTCGATTTTTCCGCAGGGAAAGAACGTCGTCATCATCGGCCGCCGGATTCTCCGCGGTTCGCTCCGGGGTGTTGAAGAGCATAGCGAAATGAGCTCCAGCTACCAGAATTTCGGCCTTTTTGCGCTCGAAGACCAGTTCCTTGCCAAAACCTCTTACGACATTGTGATGGCAGTCGAAAAGACGGGACGCGAAGCGGTGCCGCTCTTCGGTTACGAGTGGAACGGCGAGGAGCAGGGGATTCCGGTCGCGCCGGGCAAGCCGGGGCCCAACGTCCACATTCCGCCGCGTTTCGCCGCCGTGATGGCCGGGCTCGGCATGATCGGGCGCAATGGGCTTCTGCTGACGCCCGAATATGGAACGCTTCAGCGCCTGGCGATCATCCTGACCGACCTTGAACTCGACGCCGATCCGGTGCTTGAACCCGATTTCTGCGCCGGTTGCAGTGATTGTGTTGCCGCCTGCCCGCTTGGCGCCCTGGAAGCCGACGGCGGCCGCGACGACCGCCGCTGCCGAAAGTGCGGCAATGGCGCGGTGGCTTGCGACGCCGGGCGTTTCTTCACCGTCGACCGGGTGGCGGCCTCCTGCGGCCGGGCCTGTCTCGCGTCGCTCGAGAAACGCAATCTCCTGAAACACAAATTCAACCACCCGTTCCGCGTCCGCGCTCCCTGGAGCTGCGACGCGGCGGGCCGCGTGACCAGACCGACGGAGGCTGCAAAATGAAAAAACTCACATCTCAAATGCTCAAAGAGTTCGCCCGTACCCTCGGCGGCGGGGGCGGGGGCGTCGACATCATCGGCGTCGCCAATATCGAGCGCTTCGACGGGGCCCCCGAGCGCATGCATCCCGGGAATATTTTTCCGGACTGCAAGTCGGTGATTTCGATCGTCCAGGGCATCCCCCGCAGCACCTATCGCGGGATCACCGAAGGGACGCACTGGAGCAATTACACCTATTACTCCTACAACCGGCTCAATACCTTGTTCCGGCCGATGGTGACCGATGAGCTTTCGCGCTTCATCGAGAATCACGGCTTCGAGGCGGTGCCGGTTTATCCGGGGGTGCCGGAGCGTTACACCCACCATCCCGAAGACGCGGTGCCGGGGCGGCCCGCCGACGGCGTTGAAATCAACGTCCGGATCGCGGCGGCGGCCTGCGGGCTCGGCGAAATCGGCTGGTCGAAGGTATTTCTGCACAAGACCTTCGGCCCCCGCGTCCGAATCGGGACGATTCTCACCGACGCGGTGCTTGAGCCCGATCCGCTGGTCAAGCCCGGGACGTACTGCAAGCGCTGCATGAAGTGCGTCAAGCTCTGTCCCGGCGCGGCGATTCCGGGCAAGGGCGAGCGGCCCCCAATCAAGATCAAAATCGAGGATCAGGAATACGAATGGGGCGATGTCCACATGGGCCGCTGTACCGCGACGCATCACGGCATCAACTACAAAGCTTCGCCGTTCCTCAAGCGCTATTTGCCGGGGATGAACCTCGAAATCACCGAAACGAACATGTCCGAGGAGACCGCCTACCGGATCGGCTACACTCTGGCCGGGGGGACCTGGTCGCGTGAAACCCCGGATCTGCCGGGGCAGAGTGTGGTTTCGTTCTACCGTCAGATGCTGTCGCATACCGGTTATTACGCGGTCTGCGGGGCCAAGGGGTGTATCCGGGGCTGCGTCGAATTTCAGGAAAAAGCGCGCAACATCGAGCAAGCCGACTTCTCGGTTCCGATTTTTCCGGAAACGCCGTGGGAGCTGCCGCCGCCCGAGAGCGACGACACCGGCGGGATCGTCGAGAAGAAGATACTGGTCGAGCTCTTCCAGGAGCCGGACCGCGACGCCGGCGGCTGGAAGTAAAGCAACTCAATCGAAATACCGTGCCTTCCCGGCGCGGTATTTTTTATTTCCGGAATTTGGGGTTGCATTTGTATTTTTGCATGCTATTGTATGATGTGTTAACGTTGAGATACCGAGGAAACCGCCATGAGCCTGAAAACCATCGCCGAGTTGACCGGGTTGTCGATGAATACCGTCAGCCGGGCTTTGCGCGGCAAGGGGTACATCGCCCCCGATACCAAAGCCAAAGTGGAAGCCGCCGCGCGCGAGGTCGGTTACCGGCCGAATCGCGCGGCGCGGAGTTTGCGCGGCGGGAAGGGGTATGAGATTGCGGTGATTTCGTTTTTCTCCGAAAACTCGCGGCATGGCGATGCGCTTCAGCTCGACCGGATGATCGGCGTCAAGCAGCGGCTGGCGCTCGATGATTATGAGGTCCTTCCGATTTTCCTGTTTCGCGAAGAGCGCTTTTTCAACCGGAATTTGCAGACCCTGAAGCGGTTGGCATCGAGCCGGCCCGCCGGGGCAGTCTGGTTCGAGGAAACGATGGCGCTGGAGCATTACGCCGCCGTCGCCGCCGGATTCGATTTTCCGGTGGTCAGAATCGCGCCGGAGCCGGACCGGGCCGGAGACTGTGTTTCGCTCGACCGGGCGCAGGGAGTCGCCGACGCGGTCGAATTTTTGTATCGCAAAGGCTGCCGCAGGATCGCGATGGCGATGGCGGGGGAAGGGCATGTCACCGGTTTCGGGCGGCTCTCCGGGTATTGCCGCGCCGTTGCCGGGCTCGGTTTGCCGGAGTGGATCATCCGCACCGTCCATTACGCCGAGGACCCCTACGAAGAGGGGCGGAGTCTCGGCTTTGAGCTTGCCCGCGCGGCGGTCCGCCCGGACGGCATTGTCGCTTATTCGGATTACCTGGCCGCCGGGATGCTTGCCGCGTTGAACGCTTCCGGGGTGAAAGTCCCGGATGAATTGCAACTGGTCGGCTTCGACGACCGCGAACTCGCCGGGTTTACCGCGCCGCCCCTGACCACGCTGGCCCAGCCGAGCTATGAACTCGGCCGCGCCGCCGCCGAACTCTTATTGCGTCGCCTGAACGATCCCGGAGCCCCGGCCGAGTGCCGGAGCGTCCGGATGAATTTAATGGAACGGAACTCAACCAAAGGAACAACATGAAGAAAATTGCCCTGATCGGCGTCGGAAGCCGCGGAGTCTCCTGCTTCGGCGACTTGCTCAAAAATGAATCGCGCGCCCGAATCACTGTGATGGTCGACCCCAACCACTTCCGCCGCGAGGCGGGGGCGCGGCAGTTGGGACTTAACGACGTCGTATTTTACGATTCGACCGAAGCGATGGTCGCCGCCGGGGAGAAGGTCGATGCCGCGATTGTCACTTCACCAGACTTCACCCACGCCGATTGCGCCGTCGCCGTGCTCAATGCCGGGATTCCGGTGTTGCTCGACAAGCCTCTGGCGATCACCGTCGACGGCTGCCGCCGGATCATGGAAGCGGCGGAACGCAACCGCCGCACCGTTCTCATCGGCTTCAACCTCCGGCACAATCCGGTGGTCCGCCGGATCAAGAAAATCGTCGATTCCGGCATCCTCGGCAAGATCATGCTGATCGAAAACCGCGAATTTTACTGCGGCGGGCGCACTTACATGGCGCGTTGGAACCGTTTTTACGATAAGTGCGGCGGGCTCTGGATTCACAAAGGAAGCCATGACTTCGACTTGTTCAACTACCTTCTCGGCTTTCCGAAGCCGGTCAAGGTTTCGGCGTTCGCCGGGATCAATGCGCTGACGCCGGAGGGGATTCCCTTTGCGGTCAAGCCGGGCGTGCCGGTCGGCCCCAATTGCAGCCATTGCGCCTACGCCGGAATTTGCCCCGACGTCAGAAAAGAGAATGACGAAATGTGGAGCGACGAGGCGTTCGCCGAAGACGGTTATCGTAAGGATCTCTGCATCTACACCTCGGAAAAGGACGTTCACGACAACGGCATCGCCATGGTCGAATACGAAAACGGCGTCCGCGCTTCCCATATCGAGTGCTTCGTCACCTCGCACCACGACCGGCTCTACACCATCGTCGGCGACCGTGGCCAGCTCGAGGCGAGCTTGACCGACCACAAAATCCTGATCCGCCCACGCTGGGATAAGGAAGTCATCAGCTACGACATCACCGAAGAGGAAGGCATGCACCAGGGTTCCGATCCGCACCTGGTCGACGAATTTTTGCGCATTCTCGACGGTGAGGCGGAAGGGGCCGGAGCGACCTCGATGCAGGGGATGCTCGCCACTGCGATCGGTCAGGCGGCGGAAATTTCCCGCCGGGAAAATCGCACCGTGATGATCTCGGAGTTCGGGATTTAACCGGTTTTAAAAGGGGACCCGGTCCGGGTCCTCTTCTTCATTACTGCTGTCGCTTTCTCCATGAAGCGCTTTGAGGAAAAGCGGGAGGATGCCGAGCTTGGCCGGGCCGATGCCTTTGACCTCGAGCGCATCGTCCGGGGTTTCCGGGCGAAGTTCGATCAGGCCTTTCATCGCGGCGTCGGTCAAGATCACGTAGGGCGGGACGCCGCGCTGGCGCGCCAGAGTGGTCCGGATCGAACGCAGCCGCTCGAAATCGCCGTCGATGACGCCGCCGTTTCGCCGGGCGGCGCGGGAGGCTTGACTGGCTCTTGCCTTGGGCGCGGCGCTGATGCGGGGGGCCAGCGGCAGCGCCGGGAGCGGTTCTCCATTCAGGTATTCCGCACCGGTGGCGGTCAGACCCAGACAGGGATATTCGACCGAACCGGTTTTGGCGATGGCGCCGACCGATTCGAGCATTCGCAGCAATTCGATGATTTCGGTCTGCTTGAGGTGTTTCAGTTTGCCGAAGAAGTGGGTGCGGTCGAGCCGCTTTTCGACGATTTCGGCACGGCGCGCTCCGGCGAGGATCATGCCGATTTTGCCGGAGCCGAGCCGCCCGTCGAAGAAATCGACCGCACCCAGGATCGCCAGGATTTCGGTCGCTTCGTGCTGCTCCGGCTCCCGCAGCGCGTGGCCGGATCCGTAACCGTGTTCGGAATCGCAGAGGTCGCAGTTTTCGCAGCGCCATGAACCGGCGTCTTCGCCGAAGTAGCTTACCAGATAATGCTGGCGGCAGCTGTGGCGGCGGGTGTAGCCGATCACGTCCTCCAGCCTTGAAAGCTCGAAGCGGTGTTTTCGTTCGAGTTCGGCGAAATCGATCGGAAGTTCCGCTTCCGGGTTTGCCAGCACCTCGATCGCCCGCCCGCCGAAAGGCGGCTGCCAGGCGAGGCATTCGCCGTCGAGCGCCCGCAGCACCCGTTTGAGCTGGTCGATATTGAGCCCCGCCACCCGGACCAATTCCTCAAAGGAACAGCGGAACTCACGCTTGAGCGCGTTGCCGAAGGTCTTGATCATCCGCGAGATGAAACGCGAGCGCTGGGTGCTCTCCGCGCTGTGGAGCTCGGCGAGCTCCGCAAGGTCGCCGTTGAAACGGATGGTGCCGCGGCTGCCCGGATTGTAGGCGCGTCCGATCACGCCCGCTTTTTCAAGCGCGGCCAGGGCGCTTGAGACGGCGCTGTCGTTTTTGGCCTCCGGCAACATTGAAACGAGTTCGTCCGGGCCCATTTCGACCGGTTTCCCGCCTGCTTCCCGCGAAAGGTCGCAGAGCAGCGAAAAGAGTGAACGCACCAGCTCCGGCGGAGGATTGCTCATATCGATGAAAAATTCCTGGACAAAACGGTCGCTGTAGGAAAAAAGGAGAATGCACTCGGCGTCCTCGCCGTCGCGCCCGGCGCGCCCGGCTTCCTGATAGTAGGCCTCGAGCGAGCCCGTGAGATTGTAATGGATCACCCGCCGGACGTCCGGACGGTCGATGCCCATGCCGAAGGCGTTGGTCGCCGCCAGCACCGGGCAGCGGTCGTTCATGAAGCGGTCCTGCGCTTCGTTGCGGTCCTCATCGCTCATGCCGGCGTGGTAGGGGATGCAGCGGAAGGTGGAGGCCAGTTCCTCGACCGCTTTGCGGGTCGAGGCGTAGATGATGGTCGGCTTGGGATCGGCCAGGAGTTTGGCGATGACCCGCTCCTTGTCCTCTTTGCGCGGGCATTCGGAGACCGAGAAACGAAGATTCGGGCGCTTGAAGCCCGCTACCGCGAGCTCCATCCCGGGGCGGCGGAGCTGTTTGCGGATGTCGTCGCGCACCTGTTTGGTGGCGGTCGCGGTGAATCCGCAGATCTGGCCCGCCCGGTGGCGCTCGAGGACTTCTCCCATCCTGACGTAGGCCGGGCGGAAGTCGTGGCCCCACTGGCTGATGCAGTGCGCTTCATCGATGACCACCAACGACGGCGGTGCATTGGCGAGAAGCGACAAAAAGCCCGGATGGTCGAAACGCTCGGGGGCGACGTACAACATCTTCACCTCGCCGGTGGCGGCAGCGGCGAAAGCGGCCTGCTGTTCATACAAGCTTATCATGCTGTTGACGCAGGCGGCGGCGATGCCGCGCTCGCGGAGGGCGTCGACCTGGTCCTTCATCAGTGAAATCAGCGGCGACACGATCAACCCGTAACCCGGGCGCATCAGGATCGGGAGCTGATAACAAAGCGATTTGCCCGCTCCCGTCGGCATGATGACGCAGAGGTCCCGCCCCTCGAGTATTTTTTCGACTGTTTCACGCTGGTTGTCCAGGAAATCATCGAATTTGAAAAAATGGCGCAGCGCCTCGCGCGGATCAGCAAAGGTCATCGGGGCCTTTCCACTCGAACGCGCTCAATTCGACCGTGCCGGTGAAGCCCGGCGCCGGGCGGAAGGCGACGTATTCCAGCTTGCGGGGTTTGGCCGCCGCCGGATAACTTGTCCGGTAGTAAATCTGCCGGTCGCGCTTCCATTCCGGGAGCGCTTCGAAGTTGGGCGAGATCAGATTCATGTCGTGCTTGACGGCGTCGTAGTGGTGCTCATAATAGGAGAGGGGGGCGCGCTCCGTCGACGCATCGAAGGTGGAGATGTTGCCGCCGTAAATGACCGGGAGCTCGATCACCGGGCCGTCTCCGGTACGGAACAGATGATGGCACAGCAAATCGACCGCTTCGTCGACGAACCAGCCGTCGAAGAAGAGCTTGTGCGGACGTTTTTCGCCGGTGGTGTGGACCACTTCGATCCGGCCGCAGGCCGGTTCGAGGGTATGGCGGAGCCGGTAGAGCTCGGCCAGCGTGAAGTCGCGGATGGCCGGGTAATCGTCGGTGTCGAGCCTTGAATTCCAGCACACCGCGGCGGTGTAGACGAGTTCGAAGAGAATGCCGTTGCGTTGCAGTGTTTTGAAGTCGGTCGCGCCCCAGTTCGAAATCGAACAGCCGAGCAAATTGGGGTGCTGGCGGCGTTTTTTCCATTCAGGAACACAGCTCGCTTCGAAATTGCCGAACATCATCGGGAAGTTCTTCTCGACGAAGCGCTGTTCGTAGTCCCGGTTGACGCCCCAGTACCAGTGCATGATCTGGAGATCGGTCGGGACAAGGTTGATCGAACGGTGCATCGGGGGGGTTTTGATCCCGTTGCCGGGGGCGTGCCAGACCGAAATTTCGGAGCCGCCGCAGTTCGGGCCGCCGTTTTTGAACTTCGCCTCGAGCAGTTTTTCGCCCCAGATCATGGTTTCGACGCCGCGCGATTTGAGGAACTCCTTGCAGTGCTTGACGTCGTCGGCGTAAATCTCCGCCGCGTCGAGATCCTTGCAGCGCGGACAGAGCGCGATCGAATAGCATTCGTCGTGTCCGATGTGCATCCGTTTGGGCTCGAAAACCTTGATCACTTCATCGAAAAGATCGAACAGCAGCGGGTAGTACCCCGGATGATTGGGACAGACCGTGTCCGGATATGGATCCTCCGGGCGCTCGGCGAGCTCGGGATGGCGGGTCAGGAGATAGTCGCAGTGCGACAAAGACGGCATTTCCGGAACCACTTCGATGAAGCGTTCGCGGCAGTAATCGACCATCTTGCGGACTTCCGATTGGGTCAGGACCTTGCCGCCGCCGTTGGTGGTGTGGATTGAATTCTTGTTCCAGTCGCAGCTGTTCTGGACTTCCAGCGGCTTGCCGGAGTATTCGTTCATGAATTTGCAGTATTCGATCCAGCCCTCGTTGACTTCCGGGTGCGACTTGAACTCCATCGCGCCGCCGACTTCGATCATCAGATAGTTGTAGCGGTAACGGACAAGAAAATCGACCAGCTTGCGGAATGCGGCGAAGCCCGCTTCACCCGGTTCGGGCAGATAAATCTTGAGCCCGCGAAGCGCGAGGAGCGGCGAGGCGAAGAGCAGCTGGTCGTGGATCTGCGGCTGTTCGAGAATCCGCAGCAATTCCATCGCACCGTAAAACCGGCCCCGTTCGCCGGGGGCGTGAATTTCGATCCGCCCGCCGTCGATCCGGATCGCAAAGGCTTCATTCGACAGTTTTCCGTGAACTCCGCACTCCTGCTTGAGCGCGTCGGAAAACTCTGAACAGAAGCGGATTTCCTGCAGGTCGCCGTCGGCCTTGGCGTAACGGCGGACCGCGCTTTCCAGATACGGCAGCGCCACCGAGGGCGCGCCGCAAATCGAGACATTGGCGGTGACTCCGCGCCGAAGGTGGCCGAAGTGACGGATGAATTCATTGCAGAGATTGTCCGGCATGATAAACACTCCTCCTGTGTTAGGGCAACGGACGTCAGCGCGATCCTTGAATCGGTGGTGTCCTTTTTATCTTGTCCGTCTTTTGATACGGTTCTTGCGACAGCTGCCGCCCGCGTCGAGAGAGCGAAGGCTATCCCGAGGCCGACGTTCGGCTCAGAATTGATATTTTTCTCCGTAGCCGTAGTGTTCTACGACGTAATCGACATCCTTGTCGCCGCGGCCGCTGCAATTTGCGAGAATCGCCCCGCCGCCCATCTCTTTGGCACGGCGCATCGCGTAGGCGATGGCATGCGAGCTTTCCAGAGCCGGGATGATGCCTTCATAGCGCGACAGCTTGAAGAACGCGTCGATCGCCTCTTCGTCGCTTGCGGTGACGTAGTTGACGCGCTTTTCCTTGTGCCAGAACGCGTGTTCGGGACCGACGCCGGGGTAGTCTAGCCCGCTCGCGATCGAGTAGACCGGAGCCGGGTCGCCGTTTTCCTCCTGGAGGAGCATGCTTTCGAAGCCGTGGAGCACGCCCTTGCGGCCGTAGGTCATCGACGCTGCGTGCTGTCCCAGTTCGCTGCCGGTGCCGAGCGGCTCGACGCCGCAGATTTCAACCGCGTCGTTGAGGAAGGCCGAGAACATCCCGGCGGCGTTGCTGCCGCCGCCGACGCAGGCGCAGACCACGTCCGGCATGATGCCGGTCATTGCCAGGAACTGCTCGCGCGCTTCGAGCCCGATGCACATCTGGAAGTCGCGGACCATCATCGGGAAAGGATGCGGACCGAGCGCCGAGCCGATGCAGTAGATCGAGTCGCGGTAGTTCTTCATGTAGGACTCGAATGCCGAGTCGACCGCTTCCTTGAGCGTTTTCAAGCCGTGGGTGACGCAGATGACTTTGGCGCCTAAGATTTTCATCCTCGTGACGTTGGGAGCCTGCTTGGCGATGTCGACTTCGCCCATGTGGATTTCGCACTCGAGTCCGAAATAGGCGGCGGCGGTGGCCAGCGCCACGCCGTGCTGGCCCGCGCCGGTTTCGGCGATCAGGCGCTTTTTGCCCATGAATTTGGCGAGCAGTCCTTCGCCCATGCAGTGGTTGAGCTTGTGCGCGCCGGTATGGTTGAGGTCTTCGCGCTTGAGATAAATCTGCGCGCCGCCGACTTTGCGCGACAGCCGTTCGCAATGGTAAACCGGAGTCGGGCGGCCCTGGAATTCGCGGCGGATCCGGCGCAGTTCGTTGATGAATTGCGCCGAATGGCAGATCGAGTTGTAGGCGGCGGTGATCTCCTCGAAGGCCGGCTTGAGTTCGTCGGGGAGGTAGGAGCCGCCGAATTCGCCGAAACGGCCGTCTTTGTCGGGATAGTTGCGCAAATAAGTACGATAGTCCATGATGAATCCTATATATGATTAAGAAATTGCTTGTTTACAAAGATAGCGTAAAAAAAGAGTTTTGCAAATTGCAAAAAGGGTTTATCCGGCGTATAGTAAGGCGATTTTTCACCAATTCACAGAAAAGAGAAACAAATGAGCACATTCAAGAACGAAACCGAAACCATCAGCTGCGCCCTCGGCATCAATATGGCCGAATATCTCAAGAGCATGCCGATGAAACTTGACATCGCCGTGCTGGGCCGCGCCATTGTCGAATCCTATTTGGGCAAGCCGCCGATGACTCCGGAAGAGTATACCGAAGGCATGAATCTCTGCCAGTCCCGGATGAAGGAAGAGGCCACGAAGCTGGCCGGAGAGGCTTCCAAGGCGAATGTCGCCGAGGGTGCTGAATTTTTGAAGAAAAATGCCGCCAAAGCCGGGGTCAAGAGCACCGGAAGCGGCCTTCAGTATGAAGTGATTGCCGAAGGCGCGGGCCGCAAGCCCGCGGCGGCCGACCAGGTTCGCGTGCATTACGTCGGAACTTTGATCGACGGTACGGTTTTCGACAGCTCGGTCGAGCGCGGAGAACCGGCGGAATTCGGCTTGAACCAGGTGATCGCGGGATGGACCGAGGGGCTGCAGCTGATGAATGTCGGTTCGAAGTACCGGTTTGCGATTCCCGCCGACCTTGCTTATGGCGAACGCGGCGCGGGCAACGTGATCGGACCGCACGCAACGCTGGTCTTCGAAGTGGAACTGCTGGATATCATCTGACCCCAGCGTGCCGCAGGCCGAGTAAGAAGCGGAGCGCACCAGCGCGGAGCGACGGGTCCAGGGCCATGCGGCCCTGGTGCGGATTCCAAAGGGCGCATAGCCCTTTGGCGGAGTGTGAGGCGGAGCCTCGCCGTCGCCCGGGCGAAGCCCCAGCGAACGTCGAGCGACGAAGGAGCGAGCGGAGCCCGGAACAGCGAGGCCGCCAGGCCGGAGCGGCGCAACCCAAGCCCGTCTTATTTGCAATATCCTATACGATGCCGGATGCATTGGTCCGGGGGCTCCTCGCCCCCAGCTACCCCTCGGCAGGACCGGTTGGCCCTGCACCCCTGGCGGCTTTGCCGCCGATCCTTGGGAAATTGGGCTGCCGGGGGGCAAACCTTTAAAAAAGGTTCGCCCCCTCTAGACCCCCTGCTCCAAAGGCTCCGGAATCTTCCCGCTTTTCTGCGGAAAGATTCCCTCGCATCCGCGCTTTATGCGAGGCGTGGCAGTTCGATACCGCGTCGGGCCCTCTGCGGCACGCAATGCT
>JAVBUI010000362.1:0-5281 GCA_031555495.1 Victivallaceae bacterium
CGCCGGTCACGGTACAGCCCGAGGCGAGCCAGCTGCCGTCGCCGATGATGATCGGGCCCGGTGCGTCGCGGTCGCTGAAGCACTGGGTGGCGGCATTGAATTTGTGGTTGCCGGCAGGTAGCGAACAGTGGGGGCCGATCAAGACATTGCGCCCGATCCTGACGTCGCCGTTGACGTAGCAGTAGAGGCCGATGAGCGAATTTTCACCGATTTCATTGTCGCCGATCCGGACGATCGCGCCCGGCATGATTTTGACGTTGTTGCCGAAGCCCAGCAGCCGGGCGCGGCGGATGTCGTCCTCGAGAGTGTCGCCGTGGACGTTGTAAGTCAAGCACATCGAGAAATCCTCGGCGGACACGCCGCAGACGGGAGGCTTGTCGCCGACATCGAGAGATTGGCGCATGGTTATTTTCCCTGTTTGTTTTGTTGATAAATCGCTTGCGCTTCCGGCAAACGCTTTTTCAATTCCGCGATCCGGGAGGAGCCGATCGGGTGGGTGGAGAAAAATTCCGATAGTTTGCTGTTCGAACTGAGCTTGCCGAATTTTTCCCAGAAGGCGATCGCCGCCGCCGGATCGTACCCGGCCTTGGCCATCAGCATCAAACCGAGGTAATCCGCCTCCAGCTCCTGCGAGCGGCTGTAAGGAAGCAATAACCCGAGCTGCCCGGCGGTGCCGGCGGCGCCGGAAGCAATGGTGCCGCTGCCCTGATAGAAAACTTCCGAAACCGCTCCCACTACTGAACTGAAAACATTGGTCGCCGAATTCTGGCTCATCCGCTCGCCGCCGTGGCGGGCGAGAACGTGTCCGATTTCATGCCCGACCACCGCCGCGAGCTCGGCATCGTTGGCGGCGTAGGCAAAGAGCGAATCGTAAACCGCCACGTATCCTCCCGGCAAGGCGAAAGCATTGGGCGTGGCCGACTGAAAGACGACGAAGGTCCAGTTGTAAGAGGGTTTCGCGGCCGCTTTGGCCAGGCGGGGCCCGATCCTCTGAAGCATCGCGATCTTGGCGGCGTCGGTGGAGCGTTTTTCGGTCTTCAGGAGCTCGTTCCAAGCCTGTTTTCCGGCGGCGCTCTCCTCGCTCTCGGAGCTCAGCATCAACTGTTTTCGCCCGGTGCCGTCAACGGTGGAGCACCCGGCAACCGCAAAAAGCGCGACCGCCGCCATCATCGTCAAAAAAAGATGTTTCATGATCATTGCGAAAATTTCAGTAAAATAGGATTTGATTTCAGAAACAATATCACATTTTCGCGTAAAATTCAACTTTTTCTCGATTTTTTTCAAATTCTTAATCCCTCCTTAATCTAATCTTAACAAACGGAGGATAAGGTATGATTGTAATCAAAAAAGATTACGCAAAACGTAAGGAAAATCCGCAATGTTACGATTCAAGAGACTCATCCCGGCCATGGCCGCGGCGGCGCTGACGCTGCCGGTGTTTGCCGAAACGTTGTTGCCCCCTCCTGTCGGCAGTCAGGATAAAATCCGGCGCATCCGCTTCGTCGAGGACGACGCCCAGAATTACATGGTTTCCAAGATTTACGAGCTCAAACATCAGAAAGCCAACGACATCGTCCCCTTCATCCTCGGCTCGATCCGGCGCTACGCCAACAACGGCTCCGCCGACCGGATCAATTACGCGGCGGGCAACAAGCAGCTGGTTTCGGTCAGCTGCCCGATTCCCCTGATGCCCTACATCGACGACATGATCGCCAAGCTCGACCGCCCCGGCAAACCCGGCGGCGGCGCGGGCGGCATCGAGGGCTCCGGCATTACCCGCAGCGTTTTCATTCCGCAGTACCGCTCGAGCCAGACCATGGTCGACATCATGACCAAGACCGGCGTCACCTCCAACGCCACCGAAGGAGCCAACCAGGACGCGGTGCTGGCTTATGACGCCGCCACCAACCTGATCTACTGGAAGGATTCGATCAAAAAAGACGAAGACCTCAAAAAGTACCTCGCCTGGCTCGACCGGCCGGTTCCCCAGCTGACCTTGACTCTCAACGTCTATGAAATGCGCGACAGCGACCTCCTGGACCTCGGCCTCGACTACCTCGCCTGGAAAAACGGCCCCGGCCTCAACTTGCTCGACGCCGGAGCGAAATACCTTGAAGGCACAGCCCTGACTGAGGCTTTCGGTCCCTACGGCTTCTTCCTCTTCGCGCCCTCCTTCGACTTTTCATTCGTCCGCATCCTCCAACAGAACGGCCGCGCCAGGCTCGCGACCAGCGCGAGTTTGACCATCGCCACCGGCCACGACGCCTCGATGGTCTTCGTCCCGACCTTCCAGAATCTGGTGAAAGACAAAAAATTCGCCGCCTCGGTGGTGAGTTCGCCCAACAGTAAATTCGACTTCAAAGTCACCAGCCCCGTCATCGCCCTCTCCGGCAAAACCGACAAGGACGGCCTGCTCGGAACCTCGGCAGAGGATTATGTCGGGCAAGCCGGCGTGCTGACCTTCAACTATTCACTTTACATGAAAAATGTCGTCGAGCGCAACAACCTCGGCGACGAACTCTATGAAGAATCCACCACCGCCAGCGCCGGTGTGATCCGGACCGGCAGCGAACGGCTGCTGTCGCGCTGGGAGAAAGAGGACGAAGTCGAGCAGACCGTCGGCGTCCCCTTCCTCTGCGAGCTGCCGGTTCTGAAATACATCTTCGGCACCACCACCCGGACCAAGGAAAAGTATTACTATTTGCTGACCGTCAAAGCCGAGCTCACCCATCCCGATTCTGAAATCGCCGCGCTCGCGGGCAAGCTAACGCCAGTGCCTGAACTTGTGAAGGAAATGAAATAATGAAAAAGACCGCCGCCATCGCGATGCTCGGCACCCTCGCCGCCGCCGCTTTCGCCAACCAGCAGCCGACCAGCAATGAAAATCCGGCCTACAAAGCCTCCCAGGTTCAGGCGCAGCTGATGCTAAACATCGACGACGAAACCAAGACCGTCCACTTCATCCGCGACACCAACGATCCCAAGATCGTAACCAAGACCTACGTGCTGAAGCATGCCGATCCCTATTCGATCCGCCCCTACGTCCGTGAAATGGTCCAGTCCCTCCGGGTCGACTACAACAACCCCGCCGGACAACTCAACCCGGCCTATTACAACACTTACAGCAAGGACAACGCCGCCAAGACCGGGAAGATCTTCGTCCCCACCGGAGTCGAGTGCATCCGCTACGAAGACGGCACCGGCATCCTGATGGTCGCCGCCGAAGATTACCGCTTCAAGGACAGCACCAACGGCATGGGCATCGATTCGTTGATCGCGAGCCTCGATAAGCCCGGCATCATGAACTCCTCGGGCCAGCCCAAATACATCTATTTTCCCGCCAACCGCAGCGCCAAAGAGCTTCAGGAGATGATCAAGCTGGTCGGCGCCAACGTCTCCAACGACACCGTCGAACTGATCGGCGGCAAGGATAAGTTCGAGGTCGACGGGGACCTCAACTGCCTCTTCCTCAATACCGCGCTCTATTCGCGCCAGAACATCGAGGACATGCTCCGGCTCTACGACATTCCCCATCCGGAAGTCCGGGTCAGCTGTACCGTTTACGAGCTCAACTTTGAAAATGACGGCATGCTCGGCCTCGACTTCCAGTCCTGGAAAAACAACGACGGCGTCAAATTCTTCTCGGCCGGGGCGCGGTATTCGCGCAACTACAACATTGCGGACATGGTCGGCATCGTTTCTCCGGACGGCACGATCAACTCCCATTACTTCAACTTCGAGCCCAAGTGGAATACCAAGTTCCTCGACTTCCTGGTTTCCAAAAGCAAGGCCAAAGTCGTTTCGACCGGCGATCTCTGCATCAAAAACGGAGCAGTCGGCAAGCTCCTGCGCCGCAACGGCACCATGTACGCCGCCGCGACCAAAATTCCTAACGCTCCCGAGAGCGGCAACGAAATCGACGTCAAACCCGACAACGACAAATTCAAATTCGAGCTCACCATCACCCCCTCGGTCACCGCCCGGGCAAGCACGCTTGATCTTGTGATTTCGACCGTGTCGATGCTGGGCTACACCTCGAGCGGCGCGGTCCGTTCCGACTCCTACGACAGCAAACAGCGCGTGATGCTGGGAACCGGCAAAAACAGAGTCTACCTCGGCGGCATCGAGAAAAGCGAAAGCGTCAGCGTCTCCAACGGCGTCCCGCTCCTCAAGGATCTCCCCGGCATCGGCTGGATATTCTCGACCGAACGCGAATCGACCAAGCGAACGCGGCTCGTCGTCGTCGCCGAATGTGAAGTCATCCGCCCCGACAGCGCCATCAGCCAGGCGGATCTTCAGAAAATCGAACTCATCAAGACAAAAACCCGCGACGCGGGCGAAACCAACCACTACGGGTATAGCCAATACCTGATCGATCCTGCGAAAAACTGACACGAAAGGAAAAGATGATGAAACTCAGGAAGTTACTGACCGCCATTGCCGTGGCCGGAGCCGCGTTATCCGGCTCCGCCGCCGAAATCACCCTAAACGGGGCCGGAGCCACCTTCCCCTCCCCGGTTTACCGGGTCTGGACCTACAACTTCAGCCAGCTCGACAACGGCAAAACCCTGGTCAACTATCAGGGTCTCGGCTCCGGCGCGGGTGTCAACCAGATCAAGTCCGGCACCGTCGACTTCGCGGGGACCGACAATCCGCTGACCGCCGAAGAGCTCAAAGAAGCCGGGCTCTTCCAGTTCCCGATGCTCACGGGAGCGGTGGTGGTGATCGTCAACCTCCCCGGCATCAAGGACGGCCAGCTCAAGCTCGACCAGAAGACGCTTGCCGACATCTTCCTCGGCAAAATCACCGGCTGGAACGATCCGGCCATCACCGCCCTCAATCCCGGCCTCAAGCTGCCGCGCCTGAAAATTCAGGTGGTCCGCCGCTCCGACAGCAGCGGCACGACCTTCATCTTCACCAATTATCTCAGCAAAGTTTCTCCAGAATGGAAAGAAAAAGTCGGCTGCGGTCCCGCGGTTAACTGGCCGGTCGGCATCGGCGGCCAGAAGAACCCCGGCGTCTGCAACAACGTCAGCCGCATGCCGGGGGCGATCGGCTACACCGAATACACCTACGCCCTCGAAGCGAAAATCGCCACCGTCCAGCTCAAAAATCAGGCCGGAATCTACCTCTCCGCCAGCAGTGAATCGGTCGCCGCGGCAGCCCGCAACGCCGACTGGCAGAACGCCCCCGGCTTCTACATGGTCCTGACCGACCAGCCCGGCGAAAAGAGCTGGCCGATCACCGGCGTGACCTATATTTTGATCAAGTCGGCTCAAAC
>JAVBUI010000125.1:0-6151 GCA_031555495.1 Victivallaceae bacterium
TGAGGATCAGCATGTGTTCGGCGAGCCAGCCTTCGTCATGCGCCTGGACGGACGCGATGCGGAGCGCGAGGCATTTTTTGCCGAGCAGGGCGTTGCCGCCGTAGCCGGAGCCGAACGACCAGATTTCGCGGGTTTCCGGGAAGTGGGCGATGTACTTCTTCTCAATCGGGGCGCACGGCCAGACGCCGTTGTCCTTTTCGCCGGGGGCGAGGGGCTTGCCGATCGAGTGGATGCAGGGCACGAATTCGCCGTCTTTGCCGAGGACCTTGAGCACGTCGGTGCCGACGCGGGTCATGATGTCCATATTGATGACGACGTAGGCGGAGTCGGTCAGTTCAACGCCGATTTTGGCGATGTTGGAGCCGACCGGGCCCATCGAGAAGGGAATGACATACAGCGTACGGCCGGCCATGCAGCCGTCGTAGAGTCCGAGCATGGTCTTCTTGAGTTCTTTGGGGTCGATCCAGTTGTTGGTCGGGCCGGCGTCTTCCTGCTTTTCGCAGGCGATGTAGGTGCGGTTTTCGACGCGGGCGACGTCCGACGGGTCGGAGCGGAACAGAAGACTGTTGGGGCGCTTGGCCGGGTTGAGGCGGGTGGCGAGGCCGGATTCGACCAGCTCATTGCAGAGACGGTCGTATTCGGCTTGGGATCCGTCGCACCAGTAGATGCCGTCGGGTTTGCAGATGTTGGCCCAGTCTTCGACCCATTTGACCAGCTTGGCGTGCTCGGTCGGAATGGCATTGAGATGCTTGATCATTCTTTGCTTGCTCCTTGTTGATTCCGTTGCATGCGGTTTTTCAGACAAAACCTAATTTCATTAATAATACACTTCCGGCACGAAATTTCAACTCGAAATACGTTTTTTTTCGGAAAATCGCCGGAGATGACTTGAAAAAAAACGATCATGCTGTAACTTAGCAGACAGGAAGTCAGGCGCGAACGCAGCAAACCGGATCGGCCGCTTCCCGGCTTCCGGGTGGTATTTCGATTGGAAGCCTCAACAATTCTCAGGCAATGACATGAGACGGTTGACGCAAGTGACCGTCTTTTTTTGTGTTTAATACGGTAAGGATGGCGAAAAATGAACATTTTCCAGGAACTCAACGAGCGCGGCTTCTGCTACCAGTCGACCGGCGCGGAAGCGATCGAGCAACTTCTGACCTCGGAACAGGTGAAGTTTTACGTCGGCTTCGACCCGACCGGAAGCAGTCTTCATGTCGGGCATCTGCTGCCGGTGATGGCGATGCGGCTCTTGCAGAAGGCCGGGCACATTCCGATCGTCCTCGTCGGCGGCGCCACCGGGCAGATCGGCGACCCCTCGGGAAAGAAGAGCGCCCGCCCGATCCTGACCAAGGAAGAGGTCGCTTCCAACGTCGAAGCGCTGAAGAAGCAGCTCGCTCACTTCATCTCGGTCGAAGACGGCAAGGCGATTTTCGTCAACAACCTCGACTGGTTCAAGGATATCGGCTACATCGACTTCCTGCGCGAAATCGGCTACTTCTTCAGCGTCAACCGGATGCTGGCGCAGGAGTCGGTCAAGTCGCGGCTCGAGGACGGGCTTTCGTTCCTCGAATTCAACTACTCGATCCTCCAGGCCTACGATTTCTACGTGCTCAACCGCGACCTCGGTTGCAAGATGGAATTCGGCGGCCAGGACCAGTGGGGCAACATGGTCGCCGGGACTGAGCTTGTCCGGCGCAAGGGCGGCAACGAGGTCCACTGTATGACGATCCCGCTGCTGCTCGACGGCAACGGCCAGAAATTCGGCAAGACAGCGGGGGGCAACAACGTCTGGCTCGACGTCAACCGCACCTCGACCTTCGATTACTACCAGTTCTGGCGCAACTCCGACGACGCGGCGGTGCGCAAGCTTTTGTTCTACTTCTCACCTCTTCCGGTTGCGGAAGTCGAGGCCCTGACCGGGGAAGGAGCCAACATCAACCGGGCCAAGGAGATCCTTGCCTACGAAGCTACCACTCTCGCGCACGGCGAAGCGGCGGCCCGCGAGGCGTTCCTCGCCGCCGGCGGCAAATTCGGTTTCGCCGACCCGGAGAAAAAGGTCGCGACTACCAGCACCGTTGCCGGAATCGAGCAGAACGCCGCGATCGAGCTGCCCGAAAGCGAACTCCCGCAGACTGCCTTTGAGAGCGAAGGAATGGCGCTGCCGCGTCTTCTCGTCGAATGCGGCATCAGCAAATCCACCAGCGACGGCCGCCGCCTGATCCAGGGCGGCGGGGTCACCATCAACGACGTCAAAATCGACGATGTCAACAAGATTGTCACCGTCGCCGACTTCGACGGCGGCGCATTGGTGCTTCGCGCGGGAAAGAAGAATTTCCGGCGGATTGTGATCAAATAAACCGGGGAGGGGAACCATGAATCGTGCTTCCGAATTGCTGTTCGCCGCTTTTGCGCCGAAAACGCTCGAACCGGACCAGTCGATCGGCAACAAGTTCAGTCGGCTGTTGGCCGGACTCGACCTTGCTTCGACCGTCAAGGGCCGCAGCGTCGCGGTCAAGATGCACCTCGGGGGGGGAGGCGGGTTCTCGACCATCCATCCCTTTTTCGTCCGGAAACTGATCCGCGCGGTCAAAGAGGCGGGGGCATCGTCCGTTTTCGTCACCGACCTTTATCGCGACACATTGGACGCGATCGACCGGGGGTATACCGAGGAGGTGCTCGATTGCCCGATCGTCCCGGTCTGCGGCGAAAAGGACGACCATTTCCGCTCGTTCCCGGTCGAACCGGCGTACAAGACGCTCGACGCGATCGAGCTCTCGGGGGCGATTCTCGACGCCGACGTGCTGCTCGATTTTTCGCATATCAAGGGGCACGGCGTCTGCGGCTTCGGCGGCGCGTCGAAGAATTTGTCGATGGGCGCGGTGACCGACCGGATGCGCCAGATGCTGCATGCGCTCGAGGGGGGACTGATCTGGAACGATGCGCAATGCACCCGCTGCGGGTCGTGCGTGGCCAATTGCCCCACGGGGGCGATGTCGTTCAAGGAGGACAAGCTCTCGATTTTTTATCACGACTGTAAGTTCTGTCAGCATTGCGCGCTGATCTGCCCCACGGGGGCGATCAAGATGGAGACGGGCGGCTATCTTGCTTTCCAGCGCGGGATGGCGATGACGACGGCGAAGCTCTTGGAGTCGTTCCGGGACCGGATGCTTTTCATCAATATGATTATGGATGTGACCATCTTCTGCGACTGCTGGGGGATGACCACGCCGCGATTGATTCCCGACGTCGGCATTCTCGGCGGGCGCGATATCGTTGCGATCGAACAGGCGACGCTGGACCTGGTCAACCGTGAAACGCTGATTCCGGGAGCGCTGCCGGAGGGCTGGGAGCTGGATGCCGATGCGTCGAAGCACCTCTTTGAACGCGTCCACCACAAAGACCCCTACGCGGTGGTGGAATACCTTGCCGAGCTCGGATGCGGAAGCCGGGAGTACACGCTGCGCGAGATCGAGTAAGTCGATTTTCAGCTTAGAGACCGGGCGGGCTTGTCCGCCTGATTTTTTTGCATTATGGGGAAATAGAAAAGAGAGCAGGCTGTATCGCTCCCGACACGTTGTAAGGTAAGGCCTTGCGGCCCCGATGCAAAAAATGTTCAGAGATTGACCTGCTCTCTGGCAACTAATATAATCGGTTTTACAGCGTTGTCAAGTTGCTTTGTGGCGGGAAAAGATATATATTATCCGTAATTTTTTCGGGGTTTGGTTGCCCCGGAAGGCAAAGTTCCATATGGAAAGGATAGTTACGAAAATGCGAAAAGTACTGATTCCGACCAAGCTGGACAAGTTTGCCGCCGATTTGTTGAGCGACCGCGGGTACGCGGTGGTGCTCGACGCCTCGACGCCGCTTGCCGAGCTAGCCCTCCAGAACGCCGATGCGGAAGTATTGATCGTCCGCAGTGAAAACGTGACCCCGGAAATCATCGACGCGCTTCCCAGGCTGAAGCTGATCGTCCGCGCCGGAGCCGGTTTCAACACCATCGACACCAAGTACGCGCGCAAGAAGAACGTCGACGTGATGAACACGCCCGGCGCCAACTCCAACGCGGTCGCCGAAGAGGTCGTGGCGATGATGCTCGCGGCCTACCGCCATGTTGTCCCCGCCGACGCCTCCACCCGTGCCGGAGAGTGGGAGAAGTCCAAGTTCATGGGCCGTGAATTGACCGGCAAAACGGTCGGCGTGCTCGGGCTCGGCAACATCGGTCAGCTGCTGGTGAAACGCCTTTCCGGGTTTGAGGTCAAAATCCTCGGTTACGATCCGATGCTCGCGCCCGCGGTTGCCGAGAAATTGAACGTCACGCTCTGCTCGGTCGAAGAAATCTTCGCCGGGAGCGACCTGGTTTCGCTCCATATTCCCGAAAACAACGAAACGCGCGGCATGATCAACCGCCGCTTGCTTGAATCCATGAAGCCGGGCGCGGTCCTGGTCAATTGCGCCCGCGCCGGGATCATCAATGAAGACGATTTGCGCGCCGTCAAGGCCGAACGCAAGCTGGTCTATTGCAACGACGTTTATCCGAAGGACTCCGCCGGGCCGAAGTCGATCTCCGACGTCGCCGACCTGATGCTCCCCCACCTCGGCGCGAGCACCTTTGAAGCGAATTTGATGGCCGCCCGCCGTTCGGCCGAGCAGACCATCGCCTACTTCGAACAGGGCATCACCAACTGCGTGGTCAACAAGGCGCTGCCGGACGGGCTCGACGCCAAGTACCAGCAGCTGGCTTTCGTGCTGACCAGTCTCGCCCAGAGCTATCTCGGCCGCGACAAGCAGCCGAACCGGATCGAAACCAGTTTCTACGGCAAACTCGCCGCTTTCTCGAAGTGGATGACCGCTCCGGTGGCCGCTGCGATCGCCGCTGAATTCGCCGTCGACGGCGGCATGGCCGACGCCGAGAAATATCTTGCCGACGCCGGAGTCGGGCTGGTCAACCGTGAAGTCGACAACGACAAGCTTTACGGCGAATCGATGACCATCGACCTTGCCGCCGGAACCGACCTTGTCCACAAGGTCAGCGTCCGCGGCACCATCGCCGAAAATCACCTGATGATCTCCCGGATCAATAAATTCGACGGAATTTATCTGGAGCCGAGCGGACACCAGATTTTCGTCGAATACACCGACGCGCCCGGCGTGATCGGCAAAATCGCCGGCATCCTCGGCAAAAAGAATATCAACATCAACGACATCCGCGCCCCGCAGGATCTGGTCAACGGCAATTCGCTTGCGATCATCAAGACCAACGTCGCCGTCCCCGGCGCGCTGATCGAGGAGATCCGCGAAGCGGTGAACGCGTCCAAGGCCTTTGCCTTCAGCTACAACGTCTGACGGGTGTTCCAAGTATTGCAGGGCCAATTCAGAATTTTCTGGATTGGCCTGCAATGTATAAGGGGAAAGTATGAATCCGCTGCCGGTTTATCGCGAAGAATTCCGGATCCGTCATTCCGAGGCGGATATCCATGGAAAATTGAAGCTGCGTGCCATGGCCGACTACTTTCAGGAGGCCGCGGCGATGCACGCTGAGCTCCTCGGCGTCGGCGTGGGATATCTGGCCGAAACCGGCCGCGCCTGGGTGCTTTCGCGTTTGAAATTCCGCATCGAGCGTTATCCCCTGCTGGGCGAAACGCTGTCGCTTGTCACCTATCCCTCCGGCTTCGACCGGCTCTTTGCCCGTCGTCAATTTGAGCTCCGGGGGGCCGGCGGTGCAATCGCGGCGGTCGGCAGCAGCGGCTGGCTGCTGCTAGACTTCGCCACTTTGCGGCCTTTGTCGCCGGAGACGATCGCCGGCAAACTGCCGGATAATTCGGACAAGACGGAATTTTTCCCCGCGCTCGGCAAGCTTCCCCGCCGTCCGGCGGAGCCCTTCCGGAGCGAAATCGTCTGCTACTCGGCCGCCGACGTCAACGGGCATCTGAACAATGCCGAGTACGTCGGCAAGGTTCAGGATTTCTTCGCCGACCGGGCCGAAATCCGGGAGCTGCAAATCAATTTCGTGGCGGAAACCCGCCCGGAAGCCGAGCTCCTGACCGGCGGCGCGGTGACCGGCGACGAATTTTATTTCGAGGGAACCTCCAACTCCGGCGCACTGCATTTCCAGGCGGCGGGGAGAGTCGACGTCGGGTGCTGACATGCA
>JAVBUI010000033.1:0-5472 GCA_031555495.1 Victivallaceae bacterium
AGCGAGCGTAGCCCGGAACGAGCGAGGCCGCCAGGCCGGAGCGGTTCTCTGAAGCAACATGCAGCGCCTGATCATATCAACATCCCCAACGGTCGCTCCGGCAGGCGCGTCGCGCCCACCTCCGCTCGGACCGGGCTCAGGGCGGAACTGCGTTCCGTTCTCTTGAGCTGGGCTTCGCCCGGGCGGGGACGGCGAGGTTTCACCTCACACTCCAGCACAGGGCGCTGCCCGTTGGAATCCCGGGCCGGACGCCGGCCGGCGGGATGGCGGGCCGGTCGCTTCGCTCTCTCGGCCCTTCCGCTCAGAAGCTCTCTCGCCTGATCAACCGCACCGCGCCGTTGACCCGGAAGGGCTTCCGCTCGTGGCTCGCAAGAAATTCCGAGAACCGCCGGATCGCAAACGCGCCGTTCTCATGATTGCACAAATCCACCGTCGAAAGCGTCGGGCGCAATACCTCGCCCGGCGCAATATTGTCGATTCCCACCACCGCGATATCCTTCGGCACCGATAAGCCGAGATCGCGCTCCAATACCTGAATCGCCTCGATCGCAATCACGTCGGTCGGGCAGAACAGCAACTCCATTCCGGCAATTCCTTTCCGGAGCTCCTCCGGATTTTCAGTGATTCCGGACGGCAGCCGCTTCGATTCAATTCGCCTTGCCGCCAGCGCCTTGCCCATACGCTCCGCCCGGATGGCGTTGATATGTACCTCCCAGTGGCCGAGAAACGCGACCCGCTTGATTCCGGCCGCGGCGATCTCGGTTGCCAGCAGCTCGGCAATCGCGGTTTCATCGTGAAAAATACACGAATACGCGGGTTTTTCTTCATAAGCATTGGGGCCGAAAAACAGGAACGGCAGTCCCTGTTTCTCCAGCGATAGGCGCGCCGCTTCCAGATTGCGGTGCCCGCGGAAGAAAATCACTCCGGCGACCTCCGGGTAAACCATGGTCGCGTCGTCGAGATTGGCCATGAAGTCGTCCAGTTCGACAATGATCGGTTCGTAATCAAGATCTTCCCGGTTGGCGCACGAAAGCGCGCCGAGGAAAAAGCCGAAGTAGTCGTCGAAACGCCAGTGCAGCTGCAGGTTCGGCTGGATGACCAGGATTTTGCCTTTGCGGATCCGGGGGGCGACGAAGGTGCCCTGCCCGTGGCGGCGGTAGATGATTTTTTCGGAAACCAGGTTGTTGAGCGCCTTGCGGACGGTGCCGACGCTGGCGTGATGCTCCGCCGCAAGCTGCGATTCGGAAGGCAGCCGGTCGTGGCGCTTAAGCTTATGGCGGACGATGTATTCCTTGAGCGAAATTTCGATCTTCCGGAAAAGCGGAAGTTGCTGATAAAATTTATTTTCCACTCAAAGGCCCCTTTCTTTCGCTCTTATTCAATCACCGACCAGAGACGGCCGGAATTGGTTCGGATCAATTTGATGTCGAGGCCGAATGCCTCTTTGAGATTCGCTTCGGTCAACACCTCGCCGCGGTTGCCGGCGGCGGCGATTTTGCCCGATTTGAGGATCATGCCGCGGTCGAAAACCGGCAGGATGTCTTCGATCCGCTGGGTGATGAAAATAATCGTCAGCTCCGGCCGTTCCTCGGCAAGACGGCGGATGCTTTCCAACAGAAATTCGCGGCCGGCAATGTCGAGGTAGACGCTCGGCTCGTCGAGGATCATCAGTTCGGGGCGGATCAAAAGCGCGCGGGCGATCAGGATTTTGACTTGCTCACCCGAAGACATGGTGTGGAGCGTCCGGTCGCGCAAGTGTTCGCAGTGGAGATCGCGCATCACGGCGAGCGCGTGCTCGGTCTCCTCCTCCGTCGCGTCGCGGAAGAGCCCGAGCGTGCCGTCAATCCCCGCCAGTACGAGGTCGAGTCCGGTCCACTCCTTGTCGCCGATGAACTGCTGGATGAAGGGACTCACCCAGGCGATCGAGCGGCGGAGGTCGGCGAGGTTGACCTGTCCGAAGGTTTTTCCGAGGACCTCGACTTTCGCCCCGTAAACCGGCCAGGCGAAGCCCATCAGGAGTTTCACCAGCGTGGTTTTGCCGGCGCCGTTGGCTCCGAGGATGAAGCAGCGTTCGCCGCGTTTGACCTGCCAGGAGAGGTCGTGAAGAATTTCCCTGCCGCCGAGATAGACGGTGGCGTTTTCGATATTGACTGCCATGATATACTGTTTATTTCTTGTATTTGTACGCCATCCATTCGTCGCGCAGCTCTTTGCCGGTTGCAAAGTCCCGCTGGAACGCGTCGAAATCTCCGGCGATGATGAACGATTTGAATTCCTGATAAAAACGCTCGAAGTCTTCCATCGCTTCAAGCACCGCTTCGCGGTTGTTTTCGATCACCTCGCGCCACATCACCGGATTGCTCGAGGCGATCCGCGAGGTGTCCCGAAACCCGGTCGCGCAACCCGAGAAACGCCTCGCGCGCTCGGCCGGATCGCCGCATTCGAGCACGCTCCGGGTCAGCGCCGAAGCAAGAATGTGCGGCACGTGACTGGTATGGGCGACCAGATTGTCGTGCTCGATTTCGCCGATGTGCACCACGCGCGCCCCGATCGAGCGCCAGAGGCCGTCGACCTCTTCGACCGCTTCCGGCGAGCCGCCGGGGACGACGAAGACTTCAGCGTCGGCGTAAAGCTCGGCGAAGGCGGCGGCAAGGCCGCTTTTCTCCGTTCCCGCCATCGGATGACTGCCGACGAAGCTGACCTGAGTTCCCTGGAACGCCTCCCGGGCGGCTTCGATGATCGAGCTCTTGGTGCTGCCGATATCGGTGACGACCGCTCCGGGCCGCCAGTCGTTGCGGTGTTCCTTGATGAAACCGATGATCGCCGGGATCGGCATCGCCAGTACGGTCAAATCGGCGCGCGCGATGAGCTCCCGGACGTCGGGCGAGCTCTCGTCGACGGCGTCGAGTTCGACGGCTGCGCCGCGGGTGCTTTCGCGCCTGGCCCAGCCGAGGCGGCGGAATCCGCGTTCCCGGAGCGCCATCCCCAGCGAGGCTCCGAGAAGGCCGAGACCGGCGATCAAAATAGTCTTCTGCTGCATATGTTTTCCTATCGGAGAATCTTGTTTCGGTAATATAGTTCATGATTTGGAAAAAACCGCTTTTTTTTTGAAAAAAAAATCTTTTTCGATGAATTTTCATTGAAAAAGCTCCGGGAGCGGTGTATACTGGAACCGTTATTATTTTGACATTCCAAATTAATTTTTTTATAAGAGAAGGAATTCCCCCCATGTCCCGAAAGCATTTGCAACGGCTCTTCGGCGTGGCGGCGCTGATGGTCGGCTTTTCCGCCGTCGCTGCTGACGCTGACGGAGCGCCCCCATCCGTACTCGCCCCGGGCCAGATCGTGGTGAAAACTCCGGAAGACGTTGAGGCCGGCCGCCAGAATGTGCTGCGCGTGGCGGATCAACTGCGCACCCTTTTTACCCCCTACCGCAAAGTCCGCAAAGAAAAGGTCGCCGAGGATGAATCTTATCTCAAGGTCGTTCAGGGCCATGGCGGGCGCTCCACGCTGATCTACCGCTGCCGTTACAACACTGCTTCCAAGCTCGCCGCAAGCACCGAAACGATGATCACCGCCGAAGGCTACGTCGAAGCCACTGCCGAGCAGAATATGCTGGTGATCAACGACAAGGACGATTCGATCAAGGCGCTCAAAGAGGCGCTTCCCATGATCGACGTCGCCTCCTCGCAGGTCCTGATCGAGGCCCGGGTGGTTGAAATCATGATTTCCGACGGGATGGAGCGGAATTTGAGCGTGATGTTCAACCAGAACGACACCATCAAAGGGTACGACGCTTCCGGCAATTCGATCAATATTCCGATCGCCAATACCGCCGGGATCAAAACCTCTTCCCAGGCGCCTTCGGCCACCTCCGACGGCGGCAAATTCGACTGGGTCTTCTCCTCCGGCGACAAGAATATGAAAGTGTCGTTCCAGTGGCTCTTGAATGCCCTCGACGCCAAGGTGCTCTCCGCGCCGACCATCGTCGTCGCCCGCAACGAGAAATCGATCATCTCCAACGGGCAGGACGTACCGATCCAGTCGTTGACCAACACCACCAGCGGCACCCAGACGTCGACCACCTTCAAACGCGTCGGGGTGACCTTGACCGTGCTGCCCAAGATGATCAACGCCGACAACGTCACGCTCTGGGTCCAGCCGCAGGTGTCGAACATCCAGAGCTATCAGACCATTTCGCAGGGCGGCAGCTCCTACCAGGTGCCGGTGATTTCCGTCCGCAGCATCGAAACCAACCTCAAGCTCGAAGACGGACAGGTCGTCGTGATGGGCGGTTTGTACAACAACCGCGAATCGATCAAGCAGGAACGGATCCCGTTCTTCAGCGATATGCCCTACTTCGGCGAGGCGTTCACCTCCAAATACCGTGAAAAAGAGCTCATTCAGCTGCTGTTTTTCCTCCGCGTCCGGATTCTGACCGCCGACGACCTCGCCGACGGCGTGCTCTTCGACCCCGATCAGATGGCCGAGGTCACCAACGCGATCGGTGACGCCGTCCGCAGGTCCCCCTCGCTGCCGCCGACGCAGGACACCCTCGAACAGGTCAAGCACGAGTTCATCGACCGCGATATGCAAGCGCCGAATGATCCGTCTTTCAAGCGATAACGCCGGGAAATCATAATGAAAGCCAGACGTTGGATCAAAATCTTTATCCTGACCGCGGTTCCGGTGCTGCTGGCCTGCTTCGGCTACATGTATGGCGTCGTTTATATCGCCGAGGCGAAGTCGAAAAAAATCGGGCTCAAGAACGGCAAGGGCGACCTTGACCGCACCTATAAAGTCAAGCGCGACCATCTGACGATCGGATTGCGCCTGACCGGGAACGTGACGGCCAGCAAGAAGCACAAGCTTTCGCTCCAGGCGAACTACCGGACCAAGCTGTTGTCGGTGGTCGAGGAAAACTCCAAGGTCAAGGAGGGCGACGTCCTCGCCGTCTTTGAAACCGACGAATTGCTCGAAAAAATCGACGAGCTCCGCACCAATTACGCCAATATGGAGAAGGAGCTCTCCGTCGCGATCGAAAACGCCAAAGTCCAGGAAAGCGCCAACCAGGTCGATATGAAGGCCGCCGAAGACCGCCTCAACCAGGCCGAGGCTTCGCTGCGCAAATATCTGAGGCTTGAGCGTTCCACCACGCGCAACTCGATCGACCTCAAGATCACGACCGCCGAGACCAGTCTGCTCGCCGCCGAACAGGCGTACGACGACAAAAAGGCCGCGATCGAAGACGCCGGGGCAATCGACGAAAAGACCGACAAGGAAAACCAGAAGAACCTGCGCGACCTGCAGTCCAAGATCGACAGCGCCGAAAACACGCTCAAAAGCGCGAGCAACGAACGCAAGGCCTTTCAACGCTACGACAATCCGATCAAGCTCCTGCGTCTGTACAACGAACTCGAGCAGTCCAAGCTGAACCGCGAACGGGTCAGGGTCGCCACCGCGTCCGGCGGC
>JAVBUI010000325.1:0-4731 GCA_031555495.1 Victivallaceae bacterium
GGCATGGGACGGCACGTTTTCGGTGGAGCCGTACTATATGCTTCAATGTGATTTCTGTTATATGATTTCATCGGACATGTTTCAAACCTTCGTGCTGGATGAATTGCGCGAATGCTGCCGCAAAATGCCGCGAAGTTTTTACCATCTGGACGGCAAAGGCGCGCTTCCGCACCTGCCGTATCTGCTGACGATTCCGGAGCTCAATGGCGTGCAATGGATTTCGGGCTTCGGCGCGCCGCCGTCGAGCAAGTGGCCGGAGGTTTACCGCGCAATCGCCGAAGCGGGCAAAAAAATCTGGCTTGGCCCCGTCCGCGACCTCGACGGGGCGGCCCGTCTGATCGAAACAACCGGCCGCCCCGAGCTCTTCATGATCGACTTCAACTGCCCCCCGGAAGACGAGGCGGAAACGCGCGCTTTCATCGAGCGCTTCAGTCGATAGCTAAGGAAAAGAAAAAAAGACTGCCGGCCTCCGATATTTCACAACCTGAGGACATCAAAATGATCATGACATTGCTTTTCGCCCTGGGTGTTGCAAGCGGCCTGTTCTGCGTCTACACAAAATCAAGCAAATTCGCGCTGATTGCAGGCATTGTCTCTTCGATTTCGCTGACAATCGGCACCTCGCTGATCGACAAAGACAGCTCTTCGCTGAACAAAATGTACCCGTGGAACTATCCGGTCCTGCTGGCTCTTACATCATTCTGGCTCGTTTACTGCCGCCGGAAAGTCAAATCGATGCGCTCCGTCGATTTACCTGATGCCAGCGAAAGCGGCCGGGATCACGAGGGGTATCATCTCAGCACCTTTTTCCGGTGTTTTTTCAAAAACTATCTTAATTTCCATGGCCGTGCCGGCTTGTTGGAATTTTGGACTTATCTCACTTTCCTGTTGCTTTATCAAACGATATTGAGCATTCCGCTTTTGACCGGTGACGGCATCGATTCATCCTGGTTGTTGTTTTTGATCGGCGGAGACATCCTGGTTGCTCCCGCCGTATTCGCCGCCTATGTCCGGCGATGCCATGATTTAAACATCTATGGCATCAAAATGCTCCATCCGTTTCACGTCTTCCATCCATTCTGGCAAAAATCATAGTTTGGAAACGCATCTCGATTCCGTCACGCTTCGGCCCCGGCTCCGGCGCGGTATTCGCGCGGCGTCAGCGCGTAGCGACGGCGGAACTGCCTCGCGAAATAGTTGCTGTCGCGGAATCCCGCCAGCGCCGCGACCTCGGCGATGCTCTTTTCGGGCAGCAGAAGCAAATGCGAAGCCTTTTTCAGCCGGATCTCCAGCAGGCGGCTGATCGGGCTCGAGCCGGTCAGGCGCTTGAACTCCAGCCGGAAATTGACCGTCGACATCCTCACGAACGCGGCCATCCGCTCCAGCGTCCAGTCCTCGCTGTAACGCGCCTCGAGCGCCGCCAGCAGACGGCTGATCCGGCTCGCGTGCGATCCCGCCGAATCCCGCGTTTCGCCGCAGGGATGGGCGTGGCGGAAAAAGAACAGAAACGCCCGCAAGAGATTCGCCAGCACCGCCGTCCGCGCCCCCGGCAAATCCCCCTTCTCCTCCCGGATCACCTCGTCAAGAATCGCAACCACCTCCGGAAAATAACGATTCTCCAGCTCCAAAACGCATCGCTCCTGCGCCCCCCCGAGATGGAACAGCAGCTGATAGTTCGCCAGCCCCTGGAGATCGCTGCTGAAATGACGCAGAAAATCGCGCGTGAACAAAATATTGTAAATCCGCATCCCGCGCGGCGCCTTGTACTCATGCTCGCAACACTCAGGAATCAGGAAAATCTGCCCCGAATGCACCGGCGTCTCCACCTCGCCTATCCGATGCAACGCACTCCCCGTATGCACAAATACCAACTCCAGAAAATCATCATGCCGGTGAGACTGATTCTCCCTCCCCTCCGCATGAACCGCCGCCCCCACCCAGAAATTCAAATTCTCCCACCGCAAATAACTCCTCAGCAACGCCCCCATCTTCCCATCTCCTGAAATTTATGCGTGGTATTTCGTTTTGTATCAGATCGTGCTGGTTTTTGTTCAAAAAGTTAAGGTGTTCCGTCGATTTCCAAGTATACTATAGTGTGTTCCCGAAAATTATCAAAAAGGATTGGTGAATGATGAAAACTTTTCTGGAAAAGATCGCGAATCCCGGCGCCGAGTTTCATGGAGCCCCTTTCTGGGCGTGGAATGCCCGGCTGGAGCCGGAGGAGCTGCGGCGGCAGATCCGGCTGATGAAGGAGATGGGGCTGGGCGGCTTTTTCATGCATTCCCGGGTCGGGCTCGACACCGATTATCTGAAGGAGGAGTGGTTCGACTGCGTCCGCGCCTGCGTCGACGAAGCGAAGAAACAGGGCATGATGGCCTGGCTCTATGACGAGGACCGCTGGCCGTCGGGAGCGGCGGGCGGGATCGTCACCAAAGATGAAAAGTATCGGATGTGCATGCTTGCCGTCGATCTGCCCGGAGAAGATGCGGCCGACACCGATTACCTGGCCTTTTTCGCCGCCCGTCTCGAGGGCTGCAAGATTCATGCGCCGCGCCGGCTTACCTCGGTGAAAGATGCGTTGAAGCCGGGTGAGACGCGGCTCGGCTTCCGGGTTGTCGCCAGCACTCCATCTAGCTGGTACAACGATCAGACCTACCTCGACACCATGAACGAAGAAGCGGTCGCGAAATTCATCGAAGTCACCCACGAAGCCTACGCCCGCGAAGTCGGCGCCGATTTCGGCAAGACGATTCCCGGCATTTTCACCGACGAGCCAAACTTCCTTCACGGCGATCCCAATTTGCCTCACCTCCCCTGGACCGATTCGGTGCCGGAGCGCTTCCGGGCCCGCTGCGGCTACGACCTCCTTGACCATCTGCCGGAGCTCTTCGGCTATGTCGACGGACAAAAGTTCTCCAAAGTCCGGCTCGATTACCGCAACTTGACCGCCTCGCTCTTCGTCTATGCTTTTTCCCGGCAGATCGGCGAATGGTGCGCGCGGCACGGCATCGAATCGACCGGCCACATCCTCGCCGAAGACACTTTGATCAGCCAGATGAACGTGGCCGGCGCGACGATGCGTCATTATGAGTACATGCAAGCTCCCGGCATCGACCTCCTGACCGAGCACTGGATGATCTTCGACACCGCCAAGCAGTGCACGTCGGCGGCGAGGCAATTCGGGCACGCCCGGCGGCTGTCGGAGACTTACGGCTGCAGCGGCTGGGACTTTCCCTTTGCCGGGCACAAGGCGGTGGGGGACTGGCAGTACGCGCTCGGGATCAACTACCGCTGCCAGCATCTCGCCTGGTATTCGATGGCCGCCGAGGCCAAACGCGATTATCCGGCCGCCATTTTTTACCAGTCGCCGTGGTACCGCGAACACACCGTGCTCGAAAATTACTTCGGCCGCCTCGGCGCGGCACTCTCCGAGGGCGAAGAAGTGCGCGATCTCCTGATCCTCCACCCGATCGAATCGACCTTCGGGGTGGTGACGGACCTCATCTGGGGCAATCCCCCGCAGCCGACCTTGACGATGGCGGAGAAGGAGCTGGAAAACACCCGCCTCGCCGCCCCCCGCGACGCGATGCTCAAGGCGAACCTCGACTTCGATTACGGCGACGAGGAGATCATGTCGCGCCACGCCGCCGTCGGAAACGGTCTCCTCCGGGTTGGACGGGCCGAATACAAGGCGGTGCTGCTTCCCGAGCTCGCGACGATCCGCTCGAGCACGCTTGAACTCCTGCAAGCCCTCCGCCGGGCGGGAGGCACGGTCGCCTACCTCGGCAAAACGCCGGAATTCCTCGATGGCGAAGCCTCAGGCAAACCCGCCGAGGCCTTCCGTGATTTCACGCCGGTCACGCTGGAAAACGCCGCTTCCGTGCTGGAAAAATCGGCGCGCCGGGTCTCGATCGCCACTCCGGACGGGATTGAAATCGATCCCGTGCTCCACCTCATGCGGCGCGGAAACGGGCTCTCGACGCTTTTTATCTGCAACACCTCGCTCGCCATCGGCTCCTGCCACCAGATGCAGGCGCCTTTGGTCCGCGACCGCAAACCGGCATTTCCCGTGGCGGAAATCGCCTGGCAGGGCGAAGCCGCCGATTCGATCTTCGAGCTCGACCTTGCCACAGGTGAAATCCGCCCGGTCTTGTCGCGTTACGAAGACGGCCGCCACCGCTTCACAACCAGCTTCCCCGAGCTCGGTTCCCGGCTTTTCTTCGCTTCGTCCGAAAACCTCGCCAACGCCCCGGCGGCGGCTCCGGCCAAAGCGGAAAAACCGCTGCCCTTCGAGGTTGAACGCTGGGAGATTGAGCTTGACGACCCCAACGTCCTCGTTTTAGACCACGCAGAATGGTCGGCGGACGGCGAAGCTCCCGCCGGGCCGGAGTACATCATCGCCGTCGACGACAAATTGCGATCGAAGCTCGGCTGCCGCCCGCGCGGCGGCGCGATGGTCCAGCCTTACCTCTCCCGCGGCCGCGCTCCGGCGAAAACGTTGGAGCTCTCGCTCGATTACCGTTTCAATTGCGCGGAAATTCCGGCAGGCGGCGCGTTCCTCGGCATCGAGCGCCCCGACCTCTACCGGATCACCCTCAACGGCGTGGAAATCAGTCAACAGGATCACGGTTTCTGGTGCGACCGATCGATGCGGAAACTGCAACTTCCCGCCGCCGCATTCCGGCAGGGCGCCAACCTCCTCCGCCTCGCGGGCACCTACCACGAGGTGCT
>JAVBUI010000244.1:0-4552 GCA_031555495.1 Victivallaceae bacterium
TTTTGACCTTTTTTCATTCAGTCTTCTGCTGCGTTAATTCTTTTCACTTCACATAACCGACATTATGCGAATTTGCGGCACTCGGGATCAGTGATATCTGCCGGCCGCGAAATCGTACTCTTTCAGGAGGCAGTCGAGGTAAATCCGGCGCGCCGGGCATCCCGGGGCGCGGAGCCGCCGCTGCAGTTCGTCGAAGGCGCTGCGCCCGACTTCGACCCAGTCCGGCATGACGGTGTGCCCCGGCACGCAGCTCGGAACCAGGTATGATTTGCCGTCGAAGGTCAGGACCGTATTGTGCAAATTCGGGTCTTCCCCGTGTTTGGCGCGGTACCGTTCGACCGCGAACTGGTAAAAACCGTTTGAGGTGAACAAGTGACCGCAACTCTTTCCTTCTGAAAAATCAGGAAAGCCGACGCGGTCGTTGTCGACACGCCACTGACATGCGTCGTCGATATAGCGGATTTCCGCCTTGCCGAAAGGCTCCCAGCGGTCGCGGAAAATGATCGCCCGGTCGCGGAGCTGGGGGTAGTCCAGCGAGTGCACCAATACCTTGCGGCAGCCGCGCCGCCGGAAGAAATCGATCGCCGCCTCCGCCGCCGAAAAGGGATCAAGTGACAGGAGAGACGCTTTGCCGCCGTGGCGATTGCCGGTTTCGACGCCGATCACCGGACAGGAAAAATCGACCGGGTCAAGCACTTTATCGTAGTGCATCCCAAGCAGGAACAAGGCGTCGCTCTCTGCTCCCTTCTCCTTGAGCTCCCGAGCCGATATGCTGTATCCCCGGTAATCCATTTCAAGAATGAAACCATGTTCGGACGCTTTTTCCTCGATGCCGCGCAGCACGTGGGCGCAATAGGTTTCGAGGCTCGCCGGATTGCTCTCGAGGATGACGCCGATCCGTCTCACATTGCCGCGGGGCGGGGGGGCGGCGACGGTCCGGACGAAGATGCCGGCTCCGCGGCGGCTCTCAAGGAACCCCGCGTTTTCCATTTTGGCGATTACCCGCTGGACGCCGCCGATCGACAGACTGAACTGGCCGGCGAATTGCCGCATCGACGGCAACCGGGAACCGGAGCTGTAAACCCCGGCGGCGATCATCGAACGGATATGATCGGTCAACAACTGGCTTTGGCGGTTCGGCAAAAGCGACATGAGCTCATTCCGTATTAAACTGTATCGGTTTGATATAATTATATAACAGTTTACTAAGAAAAACAAGAGAATTTGCCCGGTCTTCGCATTTTTTTTGTAAAAAAACAATAGTTGCTCCGAAAAGACGCAAAAAAACGCCGGAGTGTGAATTCCGGCGTTTTGCTGGGGGAAAATGATTTTCGGTTACTTCCGTTCGATCCGGAAGTTGTCGAGTTGGTAGAAGTCGCCTTTTTTGCCGTTTTCATTGGTGTAAAAACGGAAGCGTTTCAGGAATTTAAGCTGCGGATCATGTTTTTTCAGCACCGAAAGATCCAGCCGGAACCGGTGCCATTCGCCGTCCGCCACGAGATTGCAGAGCCTGAGGTCGGGGGCATTGCCCGATTGGTAGCCCGGCGAGCCACCGAGGTAAATATTGAGGTCTTTAAGCCCCTTGCGGGGGTAGGGTGAATACATCAATCCGACCGGCACGCCCGCCGGAATCCGGTAGTCGAAGCTGACAATGGGATAGCGGTCGATATCCCATTGCGGCGGCGCGATGTAGACTGCCAGTACCGATTTGTCGCCGGTGGCGAAGACCTTGAGACAGCCCTTGGAGCCGCCGGCTCCGCCGGCCAGGTCGATTTCTGCGTCCGAATTCTTCTGGCGCGTAAAACTCCAGAGATAAAACCAGTTTTCCTGGTTTTCCGGTTCGAAATCGGTAAAAATCGAAACTTCATCGGAGTCCGCCATCGTCGGCATCCTGAGTCCGGACCGGAAGGGAAGGGGATTGTCTTTGCCCCCAGTTTCGTAAGCGCCGAGGTCGGGGGCTTTGCCCGCGTAGCTCAGCGTCACCGCGTCGCCCTTGACGGCGGAGACTTCGCGGTCGAGCGTCAGGAGATTCTTCTCGAGGTCGCGCCCTGTCACCACGGCGATTTGTTTGGAGGGGCCGATCATCAGTTCGTCGCCCTTTTCGCCCGGGATGTTGAAACCGTCGTAAAAGAAGGCGGCGTCGGTGACTTTGATCACGTTCCCCTTGGACGGTTCAACCGCAAAGGCGAGCATCGCTCCCGCGTCGATCGCGCGGGAACCCGGCTTGAGCTGGAAGTCATCCCTCTCGGCATCGATAAAGCCGGGGGCGAAGGTGAAATTGTCGAAAAACTGCTTTGGATAGCGTTTTTCGGTTTCGGCGAGCGTCAGCGATTGCCGCTCGGGATGGGAGAATTTGCAGACAGCGTCGTCCGGCGATTCGGAAAGGAGGTTGTTGTAAAAGGTGTTGCTTTCGTTAATCGCTTTGCCCCCCTCGAGCAGGAATGCGATTTTGTCGCCGCCGGTGTTGTTCTCGGAGAAGATGTTGTTGACGAATTTGTTGTCGGCCAAGGTCGGATAGTCGGCGTCTTTGCCCCAGTATTCGTAAAGCTCGATCCCGGCGTCGCTGTTGCGGAAGAAGGTGTTGTTGTAGAAGCGGTTGCCCTTTAACACGTGGATCATGTTGTTCTGGTACGAGTCTTTGTAGGAATTGAAGACCAGCGGGGCGGACCAGTTGCGGAACATCACGTTGCGGCGGAAAATCGAGTTCTGGAAGAAGATTTTGGAACGTCCGTCGGCCGAGTTGGAGCCGTCGTAGCTGTTGGTGACGACGCATTTCTCCATCAGGATGTACGGCGTCGAGAAGAATTCGAAATTGCGTCCCCAGCGGCAGTCGAAGACGCTGTTGCGAACCACGTTGTAGGGGCAGTCCGGCGCGAAGCCGAGCGGGCGGTGGCCGAAACGGCTGATGTAGAAGCCGTCGTAGATATTGTAGGAGGAGTTGTAGTTGTTCCACATGTCGCAGCGCACGAAGCCCCGGTGGGTGTAGAGGCCGCGCGTGAAGCTGAGATTTTCGAACCGGCTGTAGCGGACGTTCCGGCAGTTGATCGGGCTGTAGACGCCGCCGCCGTCGAAGACGCAATTGCGCACTTTGATATGCGACGCGTCGGTGATCCGCATCCAGCAGAAATTCAGCGGCACGGCGAAGGAGAAGCCGTCGAGCTCGATGTGATTGCGTCCGACGATGAAAACCGCGCCGCGCTGATCGTCCTTGCCGTCGTTTCCGGAGCCCCCGAGGATGACCGCCCGGCCGGGCTCCTGCGAGCGGTAGACGATCGCCTTGCCGTCTTCACCCGAATTACCCGGAGTGATCGCGCCTTCGTAACGCCCCGGCAGGAAGGTTGCGGTGTCGCCCGCTTTCAATGAAAAATTGACTTTGTCGAGGCTTCGCCACGGCGCGGTTTTGCTGCCGTCGTTTTTGTCGCTGCCCTGGGGCGAGACGAAAAATTCCCGGGCGAACAGGATAGAGCCGGTCGATAGAATCAGTGCAAACAGTAAGCGTTTCATCATTTTCTCCTGCGCTACTTGCGTTCAATTTTGAAATTATCGATCTGGAAGCTGTCGCCCTTTTTGCCGTTGCCCTGGGTTTGGAAACGGAAGCGCTTCAGGTACTCGATCTGCGGATATTTTTTCCTGAGCGCCGCAAGGTCCAGCCGGGCCCGGTGCCATTCGCCGTCGGCGGCGAGACTGCAGAGCCTGAGGTCGGGGAAATCGCCGGAGTCGTAGCCGGGAGAGCCGCCGAGATAGATGTTGCCGTCCCGGACCTCTTTGGTGACGAAGGGCGAAACCGCGACGCCGACCGGAACTCCGGCCGGAATCCGGTAGTCGAAGCTGATGATCGGGTAACGGCTGACCTCCCAGTCAGCCGGGACCAGGAAGACCGACAGTACCGACTGGTCGCCGGTGGCGAAAATCCGGAGACAGCCCTTGGAACCGTTGGCGCCGCCGGTGGTGTCGATTTCGGCGGTGGAATTCTTTTGTCGCGTAAAGGACCATTGATAAAACCAATTTTCCAGCGTCTCAGGCTCGAAGTCGGTGGCAAGGAGTACGTCGCCCGCATCCATTCTGATTCCGGCGCGGACGGGGCCGGGATTGTCTTTGCCGCCCGCTTCGTAAGCGCCGAGGTCGGGGGCTTTGCCTTCGTAACGGATCGTCACCGCGTCGCCCTTGGCGACGGTGACGGAACGGTCGAGCGTCAGGAGGTTCTTCTCGAGGTCGCGTCCGGTCACCACGGCGATTTGTCTGGAGGGGCCGATCATCAGTTCGTCGCCCTTTTCGCCGGGGATGCCGAAGCCGTCGTAGAAGAACGCGGCGTCAGTAACTTTGACCGTTTTGCCTTTGGCCGGTTCGACCGCAAAGGCGAGCATCACTCCCGCGTCGATCGCGCGGGAACCCGGTTTGAGCTGAAAATCATCCTTGGCGGAGTCGACGAAGCCGGGGGTGAAGGCGAGATTGTTGAAGAACTGTTTCGGGTAACGCTTCTCGGTCTCCGGAAGCGTCAGGCCGGTGCGTTCGGGTTTGCCGAATTTGGCGACGATGTCTTTGGGAGATTCGC
>JAVBUI010000309.1:0-5946 GCA_031555495.1 Victivallaceae bacterium
CCGTCGCTCCGCGCTGGTGCGCTCCGCTCCCACTTTGGTCTGCGGCACGCGATATCCTAACGTAATTTTCGGGCTTCATTTGTTTTTCCCCAAAACGCAACTATATTTTTTCCGGGAACCAATCAACCCGGAGGCATATCATGGCGAAATCGCTCTGGAGAAAATCCATCCATCTTTTCCCCGTTCTTGCTTTACTTCTCCTGTCCGGATGCGCCTCCTCGGAACGGATGACGCGGATGTCCGGCGGGGTGATCGACGAATACTCCGCGCCCAAATCACACCGGATGCGCTCCGAGAAATATCAGGCCAAAACGAAAACCTTCTCGCCCGCCTCGCGCTCAGCCGGAGCCGGGCTCGGACTCGAACACAAATTGATCAATATCTGGCCCTTCTTCTTCCGCTCCGGCGATTATCTCTCGATCCTCTGGCCGATGGTCGATTACGACAAATTCGGCATGGCGATCCGGCCGTTCTACAACCACGAGGGCGACGATTACTCGATCCTCTTTCCGTTGACCTCATGGAACACCGCCGACCGCTCGGGCTGGATTTTGAATTCGACCTGGAGTCCGCATTCCTTCAATTTCTTTCCGCTGGCGCATCATTCGTTCAACGCCAAGCACGGGTCGTTCTGGTACACCCCGCTCCTGATTCACAGTTGGGAATACCGTTCGCCCGGGCTGTTCAATTATCGGAAATCGAAATATTTTACGGAAGTATTGTTGGGATATTACGGCAAAGAGATCAGGGTTGATGCGGGAGACCGGAACTGGCTCTTTCGTCACACAGGAGGCAAAGAATTTCCGGACGGGTACAAACGGGAGCTGGCTTACCGGCTCGGGCGGGAAAACCGTCCGGTTCCGCAGACGGCGGCGGAGTTGTACGCACTCCAGCGCGAGGAATTTGCGAAATTTACGGAGACGATCTCGACGAACTGGGGATTTTTCCCGCTTTTCCATGTGACCAAATCGAAGGACTCCAGGTCGTTCAATCTCATCGGCCCGGTTTTCGCATGGGAGAAGTCCAGCCGGAAGACGTTTTCGGGGGTACTGGGGATTCTCGGTGGAATGTATACCAGGCGGGAGCTCGATCCGGCCGGTTATGGCAGAGGTTGCGGGGAGAATGGAGAGCGGTCGTTCAAGTCGTGGGCGTTGCTCACGAGGTTCTACAAAGACGCATATTACCGGGATACGCCGGAGCTGGAGACGCTCCGGAATTTGTATCGGCTTTCCTATCGGGACCCCTTTGAGCGTTACCGGCAGGAGATTCTGGCCGAGCTCGCCGAGCTCGATCCGGAGCTCAAATTGCCGGAGACGGTCGCTGACGGCAATACCCTCCGGCTGTTCCTGGCGGATCTTGTGTCCGAGCGTAAGCTTGGCGAAAAGGCGCCGGTCGATTACAACTGTGGCGGGGGATTCGTGCCGCTGTTCCTTTACGGCAAGAAAGGCGATTCGAGCTGGTGGTTTTCGCTCGCGGCGCTGACCGGGGCCAGCCGATCGGAGAAATCTTCCGCATTCTGGAGTGTGCCGCTGCTGAGTTGTTTCTCCAAATCGGAGCGGGAAAGCTTCGCCACCGTCGCGACTCCGCTGGCGTGGTACTCGAAGACCAGGCGGGTTGAGCGGTTCAACAAAACGATTTATGCGCGAAGCGAAATGTGGGCGCCCGAGCGGTCGATGGTGGAGTTCGAGGACGACTATGCTTTGCTCGGGATGTATTTTCATGGAAAGAGCGCTTTTTACGTCACGCGTGAAAACGTCGATGCGGAGGCGGCGGAGGGGGCCAGAAAGCTTTTGCTGGAGTTGACCGGCAGGTGGGATGGGTATCGGGGCTCGGTCGCCATGCTGGAGAAGCGTGTGGAGCGCAATCGGGCCTGGAAGACGAAGGATAAAATTGAGCACTACCGCAAATTGATCGAAGATGAAGAAATCCGGATCCGGCGCGAGGCGTTGGATCGGCGGCTGGCGGAAATCCGTGAAGATGAGGAGAAACTGGCGAAGTATTGTGCGGCGCTGGGGTTTCCGTTTCGGCGGGAGGTGCTGGAAGAGCGGGATACGGCGCGATCTGAGGTGGAGAAGCTTTTCGACCACTGCGCGGAGCTGCGCTGGGTGGAGGATTTTGGAAACGGGATATTATTCCGCAAGCAGAAGCGTGAGAACGGGGATTATGACTGGCGGGTGTTGTTCGGCCTGGCCGGCGGGGAGAAGCGGGGGGAGAGGGAGGACACGCATGTGTTGAGTTTTCTTTATCGTTACCGGCAGGAGGGGGAGAAGTCGGAGAAGCTGGTGTTTCCGTTTGTCGCGGTACAGAAGGATGGGGGGGATTCGAGGGTTTCGTTTCTCTGGCGGGTCTGGGAGCGGGTGGAGAAGGGTGATAAGGCGGGCGGGCATGTGCTCTTTGTTCCCTACGGTAACCTGAAATAAAAAAAGAAAAAATAAAAAAAAGCAAGCGAAGCTTGCGTCCGCCCTCCGTCGTACGGAGGCGCGGTCCAGCGGCGAAACGCTGGTCGCTCCGGCTCCACCGGAGCGAAGCTAAGCAAGCGCAGCGCAGCGCTCCCCCCAATGTCGGCGGAGCCGACTCCATCCTGCGAAAGCGAGGTCGGCAGCCGAGTCACAACGTGACCGGCGAACGACACCGAGCGAAGCAGTGGAACGGTCGCTCCGGCAGGCGCGTTGCGCCCACCTCCGCTCGGGCCGGGCTCCGCACCGCGACTTCGTCGCGTTTCTTGAGCTGGGCTGCGCCCGGGCGAAGTCGGCGAGGTTTCACCTCACACTCCACCAAAGGCTCCTCGCCTTTGGAATCCCGCCAGGGCCGAGTGGCCCTGGACCCGTCGCTTCGCCTGGCGGCTCCGCTCCCTCACAGGTGCCAGACGCCCTCTTTTCCCACCCTCTCGAACCCGTGGGCGCCGAAGAAGTCGCGCTGCGCCTGAAGCAGGTTCGCCGGAAGCATCGCCGAACGGAAGCCGTCGAAATTCGTCAGCGCCCCCGCAATCGCCGGAATCGGTATCCCCCGCAGCAGCGCCTCCGCCGTCACCTCGCGCCAGGCATCCGCCGTCGCCCCCGAAACCGCGTCCCGGAAAAACGGGTCGAGCAGCAGATTCTCCAACCCCGGATTGCGGTCGTAGGCCGCCTTGATCTGATCGAGAAAACGAGCCCGGATAATACAACCCTCACGCCACATCAGCGCAATTTCGCCATAATGCAAATCCCAATCATACCGCTCCGCCGCCAGCTTCAATAACTCGAACCCCTGCGCGTAAGCACAGATTTTTGCCGCGTAAAGCGTCCGGCGGATTTTTTCCACCCAGTCGGCCCGATCCCTGCCGCCGAAGAAACTTCCCAGCGCCGGTGCGGGAAGAAACGTGCTTGCCGCCACCCGCTCTTTTTTCCGCATCGAAAGCGCGCGCGCGAAAACCGCCCCCGCGATCGTCGGTGCCGCCGCGCCAAGCTCCAGCGCGCTTTCCGAAGTCCATTTGCCCGTTCCCTTCTGCTGCGCGCAATCAAGGATCGCGTCGACCAGCGGTTCGCCGGTTTCAGGATCGGTCTTGCCGAGGATTTCGGCGGTGATTGCAATCAGGTAACTCGAGAGCTCCGTCCGGTTCCAGGCAGAGAAAGTCGCGGCGATTTCGGCGGCGGAGAATTCGAGGCCGTTTTTGAGAATCCAGTAAGCTTCGGCGATCAACTGCATGTCGGCGTATTCGATGCCGTTGTGAACCATTTTGACATAATGTCCCGCGCCGTCCGGGCCGACCCATCCGCAGCAGGGACGGCCGTCGGATTGCGCGGCGATTTTCCGCAGGATATCGCGTATTTCCGGCCAGGCGGCCGCATCGCCGCCCGGCATGATCGAGGGGCCGTTCAAGGCTCCCTCTTCGCCGCCCGAAATCCCGGCTCCGACGAAACGGACGCCGGAGGCGGCGAGCTCCCGGCCGCGGCGGCGGGTGTCTTCGAAGAAACTGTTGCCGCCGTCGATCACGATGTCGCCCTTGTCAAGCAGGGGAAGAAGTTGAGTCAAAAGTCCATCGACCGCTTCTCCGGCTTTGACCATCAGCAGGATTTTGCGCGGACTCTCGAGCGAGGCAACAAGGTTGGGCAGGCTCATGCAGCCGATAAAGCTTTTGCCTTTGGCGCGGCCCTCCATGAACGCGGCGACTTTATCGTTTGACCGGTTGGCGACCGCGACGCGGAAACCGTTTCGTTCCAGATTGAGCGCGAGGTTTTCGCCCATCACGGCGAGGCCGATGAGGCCGATGTCGGCTTTTTGTACGGTCATTCGATCCACTCCTTTCCATCTTTGCGGAGAAGTTCATCCGCTTCGGCGGGGCCGGACGATCCGGCCCGGTAATCGGGGAGCCCCCCCGCTTCCGGCGATTGCCAGAAGTCGAGGATGGGGCCGAAGAGATTCCAGGCCGCCGCGATCACGTCGCTGCGGATGAACAAAGTCTGGTCGCCGAGGCGGCAGTCCAGCAGCAGCCGCGCGTAAGCATCGAGCGCTTCAGCGCCCGCCTCGCCGTAGTCGTAATTGAGGGTCAACGCTCCCATGCAGAGCTTGGGGCCCGCTTTTTTGGCTTGAAGCGTCAGTCCCATGCCCTCGTGCGGCTGGACCCGGAGCCGCAGGACGTCGCGCTGGAAATCCCTGGCCCGGAGCGGCGAAAAAATCGAGTGGGGGATCTCTTTGAACACCACCACGATTTCGCTTTTGCGCTCGGCAAGCTTCTTGCCCGCCCGGAGGTAGAAAGGCACGCCTGCCCAGCGGAAGTTGGCGATTTCAAGCTTCATCGCGGCGAAGGTTTCAGTGGTTGACTCGGACTTGATGCCGGGTTCGGAGCGGTAGCCCTGATATTGGGCGCGAACCACCGAACCGGGATTCTGCCTGAGGTCAAAAGGACGGATCGAGCGGATCAATTTGAGCTTTTCGTCGCGTACTGCGTCGGCGGTGAAGGCGGCGGGGCACTCCATCGCGACCAGCGACAGCATTTCAAGCATGTGGTTCTGGAACATGTCGCGGAGGATGCCCGCCTGGTCGAAGTAGCCGGCGCGGTTTTCCACGCCGAGCGTTTCCGAAACCGTGATCTGGATGTTGTCGATGAAGTTGCGGTTCCAGACCGGTTCGAAGATCAGATTGGCGAAGCGGAGCAGCAGGATGTTCTGCACCGTCTCTTTGCCGAGATAGTGGTCGATCCGGTAAATTTGATCTTCAGTGAGGTAGCGGTGGAGGGTGCTGTCGAGCTTTTCGGCGCTGGCGTCGTCGAAGCCGAAGGGTTTTTCGTAGACCACGTGCCGCCATTGTCCGGGGCTCGGCTGATGCAGCAGTCCCGCGCGGTGGAGGTGGCGGGTGATGTCAGGGTAGAGCGTCGCCGGGGTGGCGAGGTAGAAGAGCTGCGGCAGACCGGCTGCCGCGCCGGATGCGAGGTGTTCCGCGAGCGCCCGGTAGGTGTCTTCCTCGCCGTAGTCGAGCCGGTGGTAGGTGATGCGCGAGAGGAAGGCGTCGCGTTCTTCCGGGGTGGGATCCGGCAGGAAGCCGGTGAGGCTGTCGCGGAAGGAGTTGTCGTCGAAGGGGTGGCGGGCGCAACCGAGGATGCGGGTTTCGTCGCCGAGGAGGCCGCGTTTGCAGAGGGCGAAGAGGGACGGAAAGAGCTTGCGTTTGGCGAGGTCGCCGGAAGCGCCGAAGATGATGAAGACGCAGGGACCGGGATTCTGCTCGAAGCAGAGATTGTCCTGCCAGTAATTAGAAAGCATCTGTTCCCTCCGAAATCAAAGTGTCCTCGCGTGCCGTCAGGCACGCTATCCCGATGCCGACGGTCGGCCGGGATTCCAAAGGGCAGCGCCCTTTGGTGGAGTGTGAGGCAGCGCCTCGCCGACTTCGCCCGGGCGCAGCCCAGCTCAAGAAACGCGACGCGAGTCGCGGTGCCCAGGCCGGTTCGAGCGGAGGCCGTCAGGCCGGAGCGAC
>JAVBUI010000091.1:0-4673 GCA_031555495.1 Victivallaceae bacterium
GAAGCGCGCGTTTCGATCATGGCCAGCGAATACACCAACGCGCTCTCGATGGAGGCCTTGCGGCTGATCTTGAAGTACCTGCCGGTCGCCTATGACAACGGGCAGAACGACGAACGCGCCCGCGAAAAAGTCCACCACGCCGCGACCATCGCCGGCATGGCTTTCGCCAACGCCTTCCTCGGCATCTGCCACTCGATGGCGCATAAGCTCGGCGCGGAATTCCACATTCCTCACGGCCTCGCCAACGCGCTCTTGATCGTCGAAGTGATCCGCTTCAATGCGACCAACAAGCCGACCAAACAGGCCACCTTCTCGCAGTATAAGTGCCCCGAAGCCAAAGGCCGTTACGCCTATATCTCGGAACGGCTCAACCTCGGCGGAAACACCGAAGACGAGAAGATCGCAAGACTCATCGAAGCCATCGAAGAGCTCAAGCGGCGGCTCGACATTCCGAAATCGCTCAAGGAGCTCGGCATCAGCGAGAAAGACTTCCTCGCCAAAGTTGACGCCCTTGCCGAAAAAGCCTTCGACGACCAGTGCACCGGCGCCAACCCGCGCTACCCGCTGATCAGCGAGCTTAAAGAGCTCTATCTCAAGGCCTACTATGGCAACTGAGCGTGTCGCAGACCAACATAAAAGTCAAGGATTGACTTTCGATGAGATGAGTCTTTATTTGGTGGTCGGGCAATAGGTTGCCTGGAGTTTCTCAATCACGTATCGATTTCGCGACTATTTAGCCCGATGTTGGCAAATGTTTGCCAACATCGGGATTTTCGCGTGGTAACAGGCACTTTTTGTTAAAATGAAAAAATCCAGCCAAGTCATCTTGCGCAACTTGCTGAATTTCAACGCCTTAAACTGGAGTCAACGAGCGGAATCGAACCGCTGACCTATTCATTACGAGCCTTGCTTCTCGCCTCAAAATTGAAAAATGTATGTCTATTGTCTGTCTGCTTTTCTGTTTTTGACCTTTGGTATCGCATGGTGTCTCGTGGTATTTTCTGGTGATGGATATGTCCAACGCTTATTCAAGCTGGGTGGAGAAGCATTTTCCAAGGGCCCGGATCGTGTTCGACCACTTTCATGTCGTCAAGCTGATGAATGAACGGCTGGATAACCTGCGAAGGAGATATATCGCCGAACTCGACGCTTCGCAGCGAAGTCAGTTTAAGCGTCTCATACCAATTTGCGATCAGAATGTTAGTAACTGCTTGCGCTTGCGGCGTCGGGGAGCTCTGAACGAACAAACCGTTACTTCCTGTAGCGGCATGTTCATTCAAAGCGCCCCGGCATCCGCAATCACTTCGCATTTACTAACCTTCTGATCGCAAATTGGTACAGGATGTTGTTTCTTCGGAATATGAAAGATCTGGATGCCGACAGTCTGTTGATCCTCACGAACATGCGCAAGCACTTCAAGGAGCTGGCGGATGCCCATATGTTCAAGGAATCATTGAGGAGTATTTACGCGACCGCCAAGAATGCGCTGGATGCCAGGGCGGCATTCCACCGCTGGGCAACTTTGGCGGAAGCAACCGGAAGCCGGGAACTCATCGCCATGGCAAAGACTATCAGGGACAAACTGAAGGGAATTATCACCTACTGGACCTATGACCGGCTCAGCAATGCATCCACGGAAGGGTTCAACAACAAGATCCGATGGCTCATGCGACAGGCATACGGCTTCCGGGACTACTTCTATCTCAAATTGAAGATATTTCAGCTACCGTCGTTGCGAACTCAAAAGGAGCTATGAGTCATGGCACAAAACGGAGAAGAGGCGATTTAGAGAGGGTTTCGGCGGGCATTTTCGAGCTCAAAATAAGCAAGAAAAAAGCCGTCCAGTGGACGGCTGTAATGTCATTGGCAGATCATTCGACTGAAAATAAAATCTTTTTATTCTTCCCGTTTGCGCAATAGATTGCCCAGCAGCATTGCCCCGACCGCGATTGCGATCACTCCGCCGATCAACGACAGTGCCATGACATTATCCTTGAGCAGTTCCGTAATCTCCTTTTCAGGCTTCTGCTCCTTGAGCTTGAGCCCCTGGACCTCTTCTTTGTTGGCTCCATCGTCGGCGACGGCAGCCGGCCGCTCGGTGGCCTTCCTGATCGCGTCGGAATAGGCTGTTTTCTGCACGCCCTCCAATTGCGATTCAATCAAGTCGCGCAGTTTGGCGTTGTTGCAGACAAAGCCGCTGCAGCCCGCGCCGTGGTCTTTGACCAGTTCGGCGTGAAGCCGAGCCACCTGTCGGACCGTTGCTTCACTCGGCTGCCAGAAACCCTTGCGGGTAGCTTCGAGCATCACCGCCGTCATCTCCTGGAGAGCATAGGGATTCTTTTCCTCAAAGTACTTGCGCACATCGAGATTCAAACTGTCGTCGATATAAACCTTCTTGTATTCGTTCCAGAGGTGATCCTTGACCAAATCCGGTTTCATGACCTCCCAGCCGAAGGTGTTGCGGAAGACTTCGGCAAACGCGCCCGCCGCGGAGGGGCCCTCCTCCATCATCTCTTTGATATACTTTGGATTGAGCACAGTGGTACGCGCTTCGACCATCACCGCCTGTTCGGCGGACTGGACCTTCGGACGGCCGGGGGTGCGAAGATCGTTGAAATAGCCGTCCGGCTCTTTGCCGGTGACGTTCTTGACCGAAAGGTTGATCCCGCCCATGAATTCGTAGACGTGGTCGAGCGACAGCGGCCCCCAGGAATTGGACGACCTCGGGTGAACGACGGTGTCGGTATTGGTCAATGCCGCCCGGAAAACGCCGGGGACGTGCTCACCCCAATGACCGTCGGTGTAGAGCGCACCCATATTGTTCATATAGGTTTTGGCGATGTCGCCGGTGTCTTCCCAACGGTCGGAGCGTTGGACCATGCCGGTAATACCGGCACCGAAGTTGCCGTTTACGCCGCCGAAAATACGGGCGTTGGCGAACTTCTTCGCCTGGTCGGGGGCCATCCCTTCCTTGACCATTGCGTCGACGGCGGAGCCGGAGCCTTCGGCGACATAGTTGGCAAATTCCTCGTTCCGAGCCTCCGCCGCGAGGCGAACGGCTTTGTCCATCAGCGAAATCCGGCTGGTGGCCGCTCCGCGGAACTGCCCGGAGGTCTGGACGATGACGTCGATCCGGGGACGTTTCAGCCGGGACATCGGAATCAGCCGGACATCAAGCACCCGGCCGCGTGAATCCCAGACCGGTTCGACTCCGAGCAAATAAAGGATTTCGCCGATATTGGTTCCCTGGCTGCGGATGAATTCTCCGCCCCAGAGCGAAAAGGCGACTTTCTTCGGATAATCGCCGGTGTTTTTGATTTTATCGGCGATCAAGGCATCGGCGAGTTTACAGCCGATAGCGTAGCTTTCGCGGGTCGGAGTGCGTTCCGGGTCGATGCCGACCAGGTTCCGGCCGGTCGGAACGGTGGCCGGGTTGACCACGGGGTCGCCGCCGGGCGAAGGCAAAAGATAACCGCCGCCAAAGGCGTTGATCATCGCGTCGAGCTCGGCCTGCGTCGATTCGACCAGAGCGATCCGCGCCTCGACGGCTATCAGGCCGGTGGTTTCAATTTTGTTCGCCGACGCCGCTCCCTGCATGCGTTCAGCCATGCCGGCCGGAATGGCGGCGGCGCCGTTTTGATTCATCGATTTGAGCGCTTCGGCCATCGCGGGGGGCATCGCGCCGGACTGGGCTTCCGAACCGCCTCTACCGCGCATCACGGAACGCATTTTGGCGATATTTTCCTGGCGGACTTTCTCAGATCGGAGCTTGGCCGGGCCTTCGGGATCGGCGAGCGCGTCGACGATCTCTTTCCCTGCCGGATCGATGTAATTGCGCTGGAAGAGGACATTGTCGTCACGGTCCTTTTCGGTGACTTTACCGGATTTGAGATCGGTGTCGAAGCGCTTGGCGGCGAGGGCGTCGACGGTCATCAGTTTTGCGGTTTCGGACGCTTCCTCCGCCGAATAGGGACGGCCGATGACATACATGCCGCGGTTGACCTTGGAGTGGCTGAGCTCGTGGACGTGGTTGTGGATGAGCTCGAGGTCGGCGTCGGAGAGAATGCCCTTGGCAAAATCGGAGCTCAGCTTGAGTTCCTCATCGATCTTTTCACGCTTGACGAGGGCCATGATCTCTTTTTTGTACTCGCTTTCGAGGGCGGGATTTTCGGCGAGGTCGAGTTTGTCGAGCTTGTCTTTGAGTTCGTCGATCGGCCCGTAGGAGTCGGAGAGCATGAAAGGCGCGGTCAGGTGGCTGATCATGGTGGCGTAACTGCGGCGTTTCGCGATCTGCGCTTCGCCGATGTTGTTGATGACGTACAAATAAAAATGCGGGATTTCGCCGATCAGCACGTCCGGCCAGTCGTAGCTGGAGAGCGCCACTTGCTTCCACGGAGTAAATTCAAGGCTGCCGTGGGTGCCGAAGTGCATCAGCGCATCCGCCTGGAAGCCGTGCCGGATCCAGAGATAGGTGGCGATGTAAGTATGCGGCGGGGCGTGCTTGACGCCGTGAATCAGTTTGTTGGAATCCTCGCCGATGCCGGGGAGCGACTGAGGCATGATGACGATGTTGCCGAATTGAAGCCGGGGCAGCGCAAGATGACTTTTGCCGTCTCGTTTGACCGCCATATACGGGTTGTCGGTAAGACTGCCGTACTTTTCGAGAACCGTCT
>JAVBUI010000105.1:0-2670 GCA_031555495.1 Victivallaceae bacterium
GCCGCATCTGCTTGGTCTCTAAATAAAGTATAACGAAAAACAGAAAAAAAAACAAGAACGGAAATATGTTTTTTTCTATTTTTTTGACACCCCCTGCCGCGCTTCCGGCAAATCATATCCGCCAGATTACCGCACAAAAAAAGACGCCTCTTGAGTAAGAGACGTCTTTTTCGTATAAGCGGAATCAGTTTTCCGGCAACTCCTCCGGCGCGTAGAGCGGGCGGAGCAACTGTTCGAGTCCGCCGTCTTCGCGACGGTAAACCACCCGGCAGGCGAGCTCGACCGCGGCAATCGCAAGCCGGTATTCGCGCGGCAGCCGCGCGATCCGGTCGGCGTAACGGCCGGAGAAAAGCGGCGGCAGGTGCGACCGGATCAGCCCGTCGGTGATGAAGGCCGGATGTTCGGCGAGAAAAGCGGAAATCCGGTTGTTCGCATCATCGATTTCATTGCTCAAGCGGTCGGTCAGTTTGGTCAGCATCGTCCCTTCGGCGCGGAACCGGGCGTAGAGCCAATCCGCTTCACGGCGGGCGCGCGCACGCAGAATCTCCATCACTTCCGGCACCAGCTCCGGCTTGACCGCCTTGAATTCGGCATCGGAGAGCATCAGACCGGTCAGGATTTCGTAGGATGAGGTGATGACGCCGCATTTATTGGCCGACGCGTCCTTGACGATCCAGATACCGCGCGCTTGAATCGCTTCGCGCGCCTTGGGGGTGATGAAGGAATTCGCGCCTTCGACGATGGCCCGGAACGACGCTTTGCCTTCCGGGAAATAATCGGAGAAGTTCGCCTCGCTGATCGTCGACGGGCGGCCGCCCGCCGGGATGAAGACATCGGCGTAGTGAGCCAGATTGAGCTGAAAGAGCCGCAAAAATTCATCGCGTTCGAATTTGATTCTTTCAAGCGCGCCATTGCGCCGGAGGACTTTTTCGTGGCTTTCGCTGATCAGCATGTAAGCGCCCTCGCCCGCCAGCTTCTCCGCCGGGAACACGTCGAGCGCCGACTTGAAGAGCAACTTCGAGAGCTCCTCGCGATCGATCCCCGCCGGGTCGTAAATCGTCGCGGGACCGTCGGTCACGGCGACGATTCTGAGCCTGGGATAACAGTACGAGCCATCCGCCTTGCGGGCCAGCAGGAGTTTCATCTCGTTCCCCGCCACATCGCCCGCGGGGCCGCCGGAGATTTTGACCGAGAACTCGTCTTTTTCGGGATCGATGCCGAGCTCTTCGAGGGTTTTGAGCAAATACTGGTGGACGCCGAAGCTGGTGACGCCGTATTCCTTGTGATTGATCCCCGCCCCCGGCTTGCCGGAAATGATCCCGGATCCGAGCGTATAGCCGTGTTTGGCGGCGTATTCGCCCATATAGAGGATCATCGGGTCGAACATGTTTTCGTCGGGCCCGATTTCGATGATTTCACGGACGCCGAGGCGGTCGACGATCGCTTCGTCGCGCAATTTTCCGTCGGTCCCGCTGTTGATCAGCGAAAAGAACGCCTGAAAAATACCGCGCTGGGCCTGCCACAAAGCGGGACGGCGGCGGTCGCGGTCAACCGGCTCGAGCAAAGTGATCATCTTCGCTCCGCCTTCGTAAATATCCTTGTTCTTGAGGTGCTGGGTGTGGGCAAGCACAAAAACCTCGCGGAACAATTCGTCCTTGGCGGCGTCGTAATTGTCGAACATTTCGAGCACATTGGCCGAGCGCTCCGGAATCACCGTCCGCCAGCCGCCGCGGGCGATTTCCGAGAAACGGACGTGATACCCGATCGCGCGGCGGCGGTAGAAGAAAAAGACGCCGTGCGGTTTCGCCGCCGGGAACGACGCGCCGTAGCTCTCGCCCGTTCCCCGGTAGAAATTCATGAAATCGGACGACAGCCGGAAAGCGAGCGCCGCTTTCTGTGGGCAGAAGAAATTGGTTTTCTCGATATTGGCGACAAAATCGGCGACGGCGCGGAATACGCCTTTGACGAAACGGTCCTTGTCGGGATCGCCGGAGTTGATTTTTGCTGTGGTTTCGAGAATCGCTTCGAGCGAGTCTTTGCCTTCCGCCTTTCCCGCCGGGTCGAAGCGGCGGCCGAACTCCGTCGCCAGCCGTCCGGAGAGGGCGGGATACAACGCCAGGAAGCGGTAAACGTCTTCATGATTGTAGGCGTTGCGGTCGACAAAGGCGAACTGGCCGTGGACGAATTCGGCCGCGGCGCGCAGAAAATGCGCGCTTTCCGGCGCAAAACCGTGCCGCCGGACCAATTCCTGGTGCAGCAGATCGTCCATTTCGGCATGGTTGATCAGCCTGACATTGGCAAGCAGCCGCTGCTTCATTTCGCAAGAGACCGGCGCGCCGCCGCAAACTTCGAGGTAGAGCGTAGCGACCATCACCGGCTGGCGATAGAAGTCTTCGGGGTCGCCGCCCGAGGTGATTTTGCGGAAATAGAGCCGCCCGGGTTCGAAACCGGCCAGGTCGATCGCTTCGATCAGGAACTTGAACAACTTCGGCTGCGGGACCGGCTGGGCCAGCGCAACCGTCAACCGCAGATCGTCATCGAGTTCGGCGTAGACGCAATCGCTGTGCTGCGCCTCGAGCGAGGCATTAAGCCTGTGGGCGATCCGCCCCGCGTCAAGGTCGGCGACCGACGAAGTCTGGAGCCGCCCGTAGATATCTTTGAGTCCGTCAA
>JAVBUI010000038.1:0-3609 GCA_031555495.1 Victivallaceae bacterium
ACTGTCGGACAAGCGTCCGGTGAAAAGGATCTGCTCGACGTCCCCCACCAGCGCCTTCGTCAGCGACTCCATCAGCATGGCAATCGCCGCCGACGCATAGGCGACCAGCAAATCAAACGCATCCTAGTCCGCGCCGGTCGCCGCTTCGAAATCGCCCTTCGCCACCGACTTGAAGTGTTTCTTGCCGTACTGCATAATCGACTGCATCACCCAGTCGTCGATGGGATCGGTCATGAAGAGCACGTCGTAGCCTTTGCTGCGATAATATTCGAGGACCGGGCTCGAGGCGACCGCTTCGCGCTTTTCGCCGGTGATGTAGAAAATCTCCTCCTGACCGGCGGGCATCGCGGCAATGTATTCGTCGAGCGAAATCAATTCCCCCGGTTTGCCGTTCATCGACTCGTACATCGCCAGCGCCTTGATCTTTTCCTGATTGAGCTGGTCGGTATGCATTCCTTCCTTGAGGATCTTGCCGAATTCACGGAAAAACTTCTTGTAGGCTTCGGGCTCGTTCTCCTGCATTTTTTTGAATTCGCCGAGGACTTTGCCGACCAGAGCTTTCTGGATTTTGAGCAGCAGCGGATTTTCCTGCAGGATTTCGCGCGAAACGTTGAGCGGGAGATCGCTCGAATCGACCACCCCGTGAATGAAACGCAGATAGTCCGGAATCAGCTCTTTGCACTGGTCGGTGATGAACACGCGGCGGACGTAGAGCTGAAGCCCCTTCTTCTGGATATCCGGCATGAAGAGATTGAAGGGCGCGGTGGCGGGGATGTAAAGCAGCGCCTTGAATTCATTGGTCCCTTCAGCGGAAATCGAGATCGGCTTGAGGTAGTTCCCGCCGCCCCAGTTGGAGAGATGCCCGAAGAAGCTCTTGTGCTCCTCCTCGGTGATCTCTTCCGCCTTGCGGAGCCAGATCGCTTTCTGGGAGTTGAGCACGCGTTCCTCGATGGTTTCGGTCTTGTCTTCGTTGACCTTGACGTGCGGCACGATAATCGGATAAGCGATGAAATCGGAGTAACGGCGGATGATTTCGCCGATTTTCCAGTCTTCGAGGTACATGTCGCAGCCGGGCCGCAGTTTGAGCACGATTTCGGTCCCCGACATCTCCTTCTCGGTTTCGTCGATTTCAAAGGAGCCCTCGCCTTTGCTGATCCAGCGGACGGCGGGCGCGTCGCCCTTGCGGGTGGTGAGCGTGACCTCCTCGGCGACCATAAAGGCGGAGTAGAAGCCGACCCCGAATTGACCGATCAGTTCCGGAATTTCGGAGGCGGGGGTTTCGCTCTCGGAGAGCTGCTTCAAAAACGCCTTGGTGCCGGACTTTGCGATGGTGCCGATGTTCTCGACCACTTCGTCCTCGGTCATGCCGATGCCGTTGTCGATGATGGTCAGCGTACCGGCGGCCTTGTCCGGGACAAGCCGGATCGACCATTCGCGCGCTTTGGCGGAATCGGTCAGGCTCTCGAAACGGGCCTTGTCGATCGCGTCGGCGGCGTTGGCGACGAGCTCGCGCAGGAAGATATCCTTGTTGGAGTAAAGCGAATGGATCATCAGGTCCAGAAGCTGCGAAACTTCGGTCTTGAATTGTTGAACTTTTGCCATAATTGACATCCTTTCTTATTTATTTACGTGTTTCATCTCGGAAATATAGTTTTTTTTGTCCGTTTTTCAAGTCCCGGACGATATTCGATTGGAAAATTTCCGGACTTGGACTATTAGTAAGAGGAACGTGCTAAGGAGAAAGACCACCATGACCGAATCGCAACACCAGCATTCCAGCCGTCCGGACATCAGCGTCCCGGATCATCTGCGGAGCGTTCTTCACGAACGCGAGAAAATCTGTGCCGAACTTGAAGCCCTGGCAGGACGCGACGACGACGTCAGCCGCTGCCGCGCCGAACAGTTGCGGGAGGATTTCCGTACCGCCGAAGCGCTTCCGCCGGAATACGCCGAGATCATGGACCGCCGTTTCGCCGATGCCGAGCACGTTTACGAAGCCGGTCTCGCCGCCGCAGCCGCCAGCCGCGAAAAACGCGAAAAAGCCGCCGCCGCGCTCGAGGAGACCAAGAGCGCCTTCCTCCGCGTCGCCGCCGAGAAACCGCTCTCGCTCCACCGTCAGGAACTCGAGAAGGCCGCCAAAGCCTACCTCAACGCCGTTGCCGCGGCGGGCGTCGAAGCAGATCTGATTTTCATCGAAGCGCGCGAACGCGCCAATACCCGTCTTCAGGAAGAGGCCGCCGCCGCGGACGCCGCGCTGCTTTCGCTCCGTGAAGCCGTCTCCGAGCTCGAAGCGCTCCGCCAGGACGGCGATCCCGAGAAATTCAAGGAGCGCCGCGAAGCGCTCGAAGCCGTCCGCGACCATGCGATTCCGGCGCTCGAAGCCGCAAACGAAGAGGGCGCGAAGCTGGCGGGGGAGTGCCGCGAACTTCTCAAAGAACTCAATGCAAAACTGGTTCTCCACTTCCAGACCCTCGACCTCGCCCGCTGGGAAAGCTACACTTTGAAGCTCGACCTCTGCAAAGAGCTCGAGGCGATGCAAACCGCCGAAGACGCAAACCTCCCCGCCGTCAGCGCCCGCCTGCGAGAAATCCGCAAGCGCTGGCAGGACCTCGGCGCCGTTCCGCGTGAAAAACAGACCGAGCTCGGCCCGCAATTCTACGAATACACCACCAAGCTTCAGCACCGTATCGATGAATTCTACAAGAAACTCCGCGCCGAGCACGCCGAAGCGGCGGCCCGCAAAGCCGAATTGATCGCCAGGGCCGAAGCCATCGCCGATTCGACCGAGTGGAACGCCACCACCGAAGCCTTGAAGTCGCTTCAGGCGGAGTGGAAAACCATCGGCCATGCCGGGCGGGACGCCGACGCCAAACTGTATGCAACCTTCCGCGCCGCCTGCGACAAATTCTTCAACGCCCGTACCGCGTACTGGGAAACCAAGCATCAGGAGCACTCCGAAGCCGTCGTCGTCAAGACCGCGCTCTGCGAAGCCGCCGAGGCGCTCGCCGGGCGTGAAGGCGCGGACGCGGTGGCCGAAGCGCGGCGTTTGCGCGCCGAATTCCAGGCAGCCCCCCGCTCGGGCAAAGCGGAAGTGGAGCTCGCCGCGCGCTTCAACACCGCGATGGATTCGTTCTTCAACCGCCGCCGCGAGGAAGCAGCCGACGGCTGGAAGCGCCGCGAAGAGATTGTCGAAACGCTGGAAAACTATGTTGTCACCGATACCGCCGCCGCTGAAAAGCAATTGCGCGAACTGCGCGACGAGTGGCAGCGCCTTCCCAATGGTCCGCGCGAAAATGTCGGCAAGCTCGAGGTCCGCGCCCGCGCGGCGGCGGTCAAGATCGAAAAATCGATCAACGAACTTCGCCGCAAGCAGCAATCCGAGCGCGGCATTATTTTCGGCGCCGCCTTGCGTGAAGTTTCTAAGCTGATCGCCGCCGCCCGGGCGGGTGAGCCGCTGCCGGAGATTACGATCGACCTGACTCCCTTCCCGAAGCTGGCGGCGTTGGCGACCGAGTTGGTCGCCGGCAGCGCCGGGCTCGACGAGGTTGAAAAAGCATTGCGCGCCAACAGCCGCGAATTCCGCCGGTTGCTCGAAGAGCTCGAGAGCTC
>JAVBUI010000088.1:0-12060 GCA_031555495.1 Victivallaceae bacterium
GATGACAGCGCACAAGGTGGTCAGGAACAACGCGTTCTGGCGCGGGTCGCGGCCCGGATTGAGCAAATTACGCTTGACCGTCCCCGGCGACCAGTTGTTGTGCTTGCCGGAACCGTTGACTCCGGCGAAGGGCTTTTCATGAAGCAGACAGACGAAGTCATGCCGGTCGGCGACCTGGCGCAGTACCTCCATAGTCATCATATTGTGGTCGGCGGCAAGGTTGAGCTCCTCGAACACCGGGGCGATTTCAAACTGCGCCGGGGCGACTTCGTTGTGCCGGGTTTTGACCGGAATGCCGAGCCGCCAGAGCTCTTCGTCGACTTCGGTCATGAAGGCGAGCACGCGCGGGTTGATCGCGCCGTAATAGTGGTCGTCGAGCTGCTGATGTTTCGGCGGCGGCGCGCCGAAGAGGGTGCGTCCGGTCTGGATCAAGTCGGGACGCGACAGATAAAAATGCCGGTCGATCAGAAAATACTCCTGCTCCGCGCCGAGCGTGATTTCAGCGGTTTCCGGCTCCATGTCGAAGGCCGCGAGCAACCGGTTGATCGAGCACCCCAGCGCCTGAATCGAGCGCAGCAGCGGCGTCTTCTTATCCAGCGCTTCGCCGGTGTAGGAACAGAACGCGGTGGGAATGCAAAGCGTCGCCCCGTTGATGCCGCGCTTGATGAAGGCCGGACTGGTCGGGTCCCATGCGGTATAACCGCGTGCCTCGAAGGTCGAGCGGAGGCCGCCCGAGGGGAAGCTCGACGCGTCGGATTCGCCGACGATCAGGTTCTTGCCCGAAAAATTGAGCAGCACGCCTCCTCGCCCGTCCGGCTCGATGAAGGCGTCGTGCTTTTCGGCGGTGGATCCCGTCAGCGGCTGGAACCAGTGGGAATAGTGCGTCGCGCCCTTGCTCAGGGCCCAGCGTTTCATCGCATTGGCGACGTCGTCGGCGATGGCGGGATCGAGAATGCCGCGCTGCTGAACCGTGACGCAAAGCTTCTTGAAGGCCTCCTTGGGCAGGAAGTCCTTCATCATTTCAAGGCTGAACGCGTCTTCGCCGAAGATCTCGTTGACCGGGCGTTTGGCGGCCGGGTCCACTCCGGCGGGACGGCCGGCGATGCTGCCGATCGCCTGGGTGCGAATAAAATTACTCATGCTATATCAATGCTCCAAAGCTATTTCTATTTGGGTCCCGGCAAGTCCCTGGGACTCCGCTTTCAATATCACCTTGCCCGATTCGGGCAGCCGGACGAGGAAACTCGCCAGCCCGGCTTCCGCCGGCTTGACCGCTTCGCCGACGATTTCGGCGTTTTCGGCGGTCAGCGTCAGCACTTGGCTCCATTGTCGGGCGGTAACGCCGCGCGCATCGATCACCCGGATATCGGCGAAAACCGCGTCATGCGGAACGGCGCGGACGCCCTCGTCGCGGAAAATCAGTTCGAGCGCCGCCGGTTCTCCGGCGGTATGAACCGCGTGCTCCGCCGCTTTCGCCCCATTGCGGAAAGCCGCGGCGGAAAGCGTGCCCGGTTCGAATTCGATTTCATTGAAGGTAAAAGGCGGATGCGCCAGATTCCGGCAGTTGCCGCCGTCGTAGGGGTTGCCGCCCGAACCGTCGGCATACCACAGCGCCGCCGTCTCCCAGCCGGGGCTGGTGCCGCTGGTCGAATAGGGCGTATCGGGGCCGTCGTCCGGCTTGCGCCGCCCCAGCGAACGGCCGTTGACGAAGAGCTCGACCTCGTCGCAATTGGAGTAAACCACCACCTTGCCCGGCCCGGAGGCGCGGTTCCAGTCGGCGGCCACGTAAACCATCGCGCCGGCGGACTCCGGACTGCCCTGGCTCATGAAAAAATAATACTTGTAGCGCGGCACCCGGTAGATGTCGGCGTCGCCGGAGCGTTCGATATCGGGGTGGTAGCCGCGATTGTAGTCGAACATCGCCCAGGTTGCGCCGCCAAGGAAGGCCGGATTGGAGCGGATCTGATTGAGCGCCCACTGGAAGTTCCAGGCCTGCTGGAGCATCTCCTTTTCACCGTCGCCGCGGCGGCGGCGCGAGGTGCTGTCGTTGCCGCCGAAGCCCCAGTCGCCGTATTCGCGCATGAAAATCGGCTTACCGGTTTCGAGGCCGGGCCGGTAATAGAGCACGTCCCAGCCCTCGAAGAGGCCGAGCACGTCGCCGCAGGTATAAAAGCCGGGCCCCGGAAACTCCTCGTGGGCGATCCGGTGCAATTCGGCGTTGATCCAGCACGGAGGATAAGTTTCGTTGAGGCAAACCTCCCACATCACCGCCGACGGGTGGTTGCGGTAGCTCCGGATCAGCGTCCGGCAGTCGCGGAAGAGGTTGTTGTAAAAAGCATCGTTGGCATGATAAATCTGCCAGCCCGGAATACACGGAATCACGCAGAGTCCGAGCTCGTCGCAGGCTTCGAGGAAAGCCGGGTGCTGATTGTAATGCGCCAGCCGGACAAGATTGTAGCCCGCCCGGCGGATGATTGCGGCGTCGCGCCGCTGCGCTTCGGGTGTGAGGGCGTTGCCGAGATAAGGGTAGTCCTGATGGCGGTTGGTGCCGATCACATCGACCTTGCGCCCGTTGACGAGCAGCCCCTTTTCCTTGCTGATTTCGACCGTCCGGATGCCGAAGCGGACACTGCCCTGGTCGACGACCCGGCCAGCAACTTCAACGTCGATCCCGGCGGTATAAAGCTCCGGACTGTCGGGATGCCACAGACGCGGCTTCGCAATTTCAATTTCGACTTCAAAGGAGTGATCGCAATTCCGGCGCAGATTCACCTCTTCGCTGCGGCACTCGTCGTCGCCGACCCGGATCCTGAGCGAACACGGGAAAACGCCGTCGGCGTAACGGTTGATAGTATGGCGCTCGGCTTGCGGCGCTTCGTTGACGACATGGCACTTGACCAGAATTTTCGCCCGGTCGCCATTCGCCTCGAGTGTCCTGACAAAAATTCCGCCGCCCGCCGTCACGCTGACCGCCTGCGGGTCGGAGATGTGCACGGGATCGTAAACCAGCAGCGCCGCGTCGCGGTAGAGCCCGCCGTAATAACAGAAATCGAGGTCGATCAGCGGCTTCCCGGGCGGCATGTCGCCCGCGGGGCGGTTGTCGAGTTCAAAAACAAGTTCGTTTTCTTCTCCAAAGCGCAGCAGGTCGGAAAGCGCGAAAACCCAGCGGTCATAACCGCCGAGATGGGTGAACAAATACTGTCCGTTGAGGTACACCCCGGTGCTCTGCATCGCCGCGCCGACCGCGAAATAGACCGCTTTGGCGCGCCATTCGGCGGGGGCGGAGAAACGGCACCGGTAATAAACAGTCCCCTGGTGCTGATCGCCCACCACTTCTTTTTCGAGCCAGGCGCTGTGCGGCAGCCGGACCGGCGTCCAGGGCCCGTTTTCGCGGCGGAATTCAAACTGACGGCAATCGATCTTTTCCATGGTAAATCCCTGTTGTTTTCCGGGAAACGGTTGCGGAGGAGAAAAACACCTTTGCGGATTCAACGGGTCGTCTTCACCCGCTGGTATTGATGTTTGGAGCCGAAATTCTCCAGCCGACGGAGGTCGTCGGCGATTTCAGACCGGTCCTCCCCGTCGACGCGGTCGATGAAGAGGCGGCCGTCGAGGTGATCGAGCTCGTGCTGGAGACAGCGGCCGAGAAGCCCGCCGCATTCGAAAACCGCGACCCCGCCGTCGAGGGTCTGGAAGCGGATCACGACCGTCTTCGGCCGGGTCACCGGCGCAAAAATATCGGGAACGCTGAGGCACCCTTCGTCGCGGACCGAAGTTTCGGCGGAGGACGAGATGATTTCGGGATTGACGATGACCATCGGCATCTGCCCGAGGAGCTCGATTTCGCCCGGCGACGGGTTTTCGCCCATCGACTCGGCGGGGACGCCGAGGGCGACCAGCCGGAGCGCTTCGCCGATCTGCGGCGCGGCAAGGCCGATGCCTTCAAACGCCTGCATCGTATCGATCATGCGCGCCCCGAGACTGCGGATTTCGTCGTTGAGATCCAAAACCGGCCGGGCGCCGGCGCGCAATGCGCCGTCGCCCAGGGTCCGGACAATGTGTCGTGTTTTGTTGCGAAAAATCATCGCGGCTTAAATCGTCAGCTGGTCGGGATTCCAGCTCTCCTTCTTTTTGGGCTTTTCTTCCGGGCCGATCAATTTATCGACCTCTTTTTCGGTATCCTTGAGCTGCTTGTCGGACTCGCCGACCGACTTGTCGACGCTCTTGCGGTCGTACTGGGTCACCGGCGCTTCCGCACCCTGGTATTCGGGGCGGACCGGAGCCGGGATTTCGGGAATCGCCGGGACTTCGCGCATCACCGTCGGCTGAACCGCAAGGCCGGTGACTTCGATGTCCTGGCCGCCGAAGATCGCCGGAGCGCGGCCGTACTCGGAGACGTTCATCGCCGCCGCGGCTTCGAGCTGAGCTTTGGCGTTCTGGACGGTGATGTAAGCGCTGGCCAGCGTAGTCTGGGCGTTGACGAGGTCGCGCTGCGCTTCGTTGAGACGGGTCAGTTCGGTATTCCCGGCCTTGTATTCGTCGTCGACGAGGTCGCGCTGCTTGGTGGTGATTTCGAGGGTTTTTTCGTAAAGGCGCGCCTGCTTGACGTTCTGGACGTAGTTGATATGGGCGTTGCGGACTTCGTGAACCACCGTCAGCCAGGTGTTGGCCAGCTGGTAGCGGGTCGATTCGAGCGCGGCCTTGGCTTCACGGCTCTTGTTGTAGCGGATGAAACCGTTGAAAATCACCCAGTTGGCCTGGAGACCGTAGGAGAGCGACTGGTTGTTGACGCCGGATTTCGAAACCTTCCCGCCGTTGTAGGCGCGGCTTTCGTTGGTCTGGAAGCCGTATTCGGCGTAGGCCGAAATGGTCGGCGAAAAACTGCTGTAGGTCTGGTAGAGCTGGTACTGCGCAATCTTCAGCTGTTCGCGGTAGGCGCGCAAGTCGGGACGGTTCGCCAGCGCGTTGTCGAGGTAAATGTCGACGCTCGGCAGGTCGTTGAGGAAGAGGCTGGTCACCTGCGGGAACTTGACCGCCGGAGGCAGCGTCCCTTCGGGATAGCCCATCAGCACCGCAAGCGCGTAGAGCGCGACTTCGTACTGGTATTCGGCGACGATCTGGTTCCCCTCGGCGACGTTGGCGAGAGCGCGGAAGTTGAGCACATCGCTCAAAGGAACCGCGCCGGCCTGGTACTTGAGCTCGGTATCGTGGAGGTTCTTGATCTGGAACTGCATGTCCTCGACCGCGATGCGCATGTTTTCGGCGGCGAGCATGACGGCGTTGTAGGCGTAGGCGACGCTGCGGATCAGGAGGCGGCAGTCGTCCTCGGTCAGCATCTTCTGCTGGTCGAAGCCGGCGGCACTGATCTTGAGCTGGAATTCACGGCTCAGGCCGTCGAAGAGCAGCCAGGACGCACCGACCGAGGTATTGGTCGAAAAGGCGTTGGAGCGGTCGGCGGAGGTGGAGTGGTAATTGCGTTCATTCCAGTTGTTCCCCTGTCCGACCGTGAAGCCGGCGGTGACCACCGGGGAGTAGGCGCCCAACGCCTGGTAGTAGCGCATCTTGGCCGACGTGATCGCATAGTAGGCGGAGATGTAGCTCGGGTTGTTGGCGATCGCGATATCCTGCGCCTTGGACAGCGTCAGCAAGGACACGTCCTTCAGGAGCTCGTCGGCGTCGGACTTTTTCCGCAGCGTATACGAATCCGAATTGAAATCGGACGGCATTTCAGGATAAGTCTGACATCCCCCGGCCAGCAGCAGCAATGCCGCAAAGGCGGTCGAATACTGAACGAACAATTTCATGTTTCAGGTCTCCATAAGCTTGGCGCCCGACTGTTCGCGCACCGATAGTTTTAACAACAGAATAGTATAAGATACCACACTATCACGCAAATTCAAGGCGAAAAATTGCTTATGGATTTTAAAAAACGCCGATTTCTTTGAAAATTACCTCCCCGCCCGACTGGCATTATCGGTCACGAGGTGCTATATTAACAGACGAATGTATTGTAACATAACCTAAAAGACCAGACAATCTTATGGAAAACCTGTACCTCGGCATCGACGTCGGCTCGACCACGTTCAAGGCCGTATTGCTGACCTCCAAAGGGAAAGTCAAACACTCCCTCTACCAACGCACCCGCCCCGTCGACACCGGCCGTGTCCGCTGTTCGGGTAAATGTTCGAGCTGCGGCAGCTGCAATTTCGGCCAGCTCCGCCGCAGCATCGACCGCTTCCTCGCCGAAGCCGGGGTCGAAAGCCTCGACCGGATCAGCTGCACGGTGGTCACCGGCAGCCAGATCGTCGAAGACACCCATGACTTCGTCCCCTACGATTTTCAAGTCAGCGAAGTCACCGCTCACGTCGCCGGAGCCCGCAATTACCATCCCGAATGCCGCGCCATCCTCGACGTCGGCGGCCAGGACTCCAAAGCAATGGTCTTCAACGAAGACATGCAGATGTGGAACTACAAAATGAGCGGCATTTGCGCCGCGGGCACCGGTGCGTTCCTCGACAGCGTGGCGGTCAAGCTCGGCGTGCCGGTCGAGGAAATGGCCGACCGCGCCAATTTCGACAGCACGCTGGAATTTTCGTCGGTCTGCGCGGTGTTGAGCGCGACTTCGATCAACAAATTCAAAAACCGTTTCCCGCTGGGCGAAATCATCGGCGGCGCCTGCCGCGCCCAGGCCCGGACGATCATGTCCGGCGTCGGCGAGCTTTTCCTTGACTATAAAGGCGACATCATCTTCCAGGGCGGCGTCGCCTACAACCGCGCGGTGGCCTATTACCTGAAGGAAATCACCGGCAACAACATCATCATCCCGGAATTTCACAGCGTGATGGGCGCGCTCGGCGCAGCCTGTTTGGCGCGGGAATTCACCGAGCTCAAAGGCTCGTTCCGCGACAAGTCTTCGCTGACCCCGCCGCTGCGCAAGCTCGAATCAATCACCATGCGCGCGGCCAGCACCAAAAAAGACTTCTTAGGCAAAAGCGAAGCGCCGCTGATCTGGCGCAATCTTTTCTTCCCGACCGAAATCATGAACGCGCTCGGCGCGCGGATGGTTACGCTCGAAACTTACGCCGCGCTCTTCGCGCGCAATTCGAAACGGATCAAGAAGAGCTTCGACCGCGCCGCCTGCAAGGGCTACTCCGGCGAAACCTGTTCCTTCCTGCGGGTGCTCGAGGGGATGGACCTGCCCAAACCCGCGTTCGGCGTTTCGACTTCGCAGCCCTGCCAGCAGGGCGAGCGGATTTTCCGCGACCTTGTCCGCACCTACGGCGTGGAAGACCGTTTCTTCTCACTCCAGACCCCGCCCTACGCCGACGACGCCGGGATCGAATACGTCGCCGCCGAGCTGGAGCGATCGGTCAAACTGATCGAGAAGGCGACCGGACTCAAAATGACGCAAGAGAAGCTCGCTGAAGCATGCGAGCTCTCCAATCAGGCGCGTGAATATGCGCTGCTCAGCAACCAATTGCGTTACGACAGCCCGCCGCTCCTGCGCGGTTCCCAGGCGATTTATTCGTCGGTGATCTTCTCCCAACTCTGGGGGCGCGCCGAGTTGGTCGCGATCCAGAAGAAGTTTTACGAAGAACTCCTCGAAATGCGCGAAGAGATCGGCGATTCAGTCAAGATAGAAGACACCCACCGGCTGCTGTGGCTCCATCTGCCGCCTTTTTACGACAGCTCGCTGCTCGACTTTATCGAGCTCAAGTGTCATGCGCCGATCGTCTTCGAAGAGGTCAACTTCATCGGCTGGAAGCCGCTGGACGCCTCCGACCCGTACCGCTCGCTGGCGCGCAAAGTGCTGACCAGCGGCTTCATGGACCCGGCGCTCCGGGTCAAGTCGATCGTGGAAGAGACGCCCAAGGCGAATTTCAACGGCTGCATCCTCTACAACCACGGCTTCGGCCGCTGTTCGATGGCGGACAGCTCTCTTGTCAAGCACTTACGCGAAGAGTTCAACAAAGCGGCGATTCCGCTCCTGGTGCTCGACGGCGACTGCGTCGACCCGACCATCGACCCCTGCAGCACCTACACCAAAGTCAGCGCCTACGTCGAAGCGCTGAACGAGAAGAAATACGGCAACATCTTCGGACCGGTCAAGTAAACCCGGTCCGGCGACGCCGGCGGCCTGTTGTTGTCGGCGACAACCCATGGAGGATCTTCATATGATCCGGCATAACGGCGAATACGTTTCCGAAGTCCGCGAAAAAATGCGCGGCGGCGAAGGCTCGGTCAAAATCGAACACTTCTTCGACGAAAAAAACGAACTCGACAACCTCAACCGGCTCTGCGCCCGCCTGACCTTGGCTCCGGGCAGCTCGATCGGCTTCCACCACCATGAAAACGAAGCCGAAGTCTTCATCGTCGTCCGCGGCGAAGGCGAAGTCGACGACAACGGCGTCAAGGGCTTCGTCAAAGCCGGCGACGCGATCCTGACCGGCTTCGGCGCCGGGCACGCGATCCGCTCGGTCGGCACGGAAAACCTTGAACTGGTCGCTTTGATCACCGAACGGAGGGGATGACAATGGACCGTTCACTTCTCCTCGACCTCGCGGCCCGTTACGGCACGCCGCTTTATGTCTACGACGCGGACACGGTCAAAGCGCGTTACCTCGACCTCTTCAACTTCATCCAGCACCCGAAGCTCAAGATCCACTACGCGATGAAGGCCAACTACAATCCGGCCTTGCTCGCGATGCTCCGCGACGCGGGCGCTTCGCTCGACACCGTGAGTCCGGCCGAGGTGCTGATGGCGCTCAAGCTGGGCTTCCCCAGAGACCGGGTCATTTTCACCGCCAACAACCTGACCGACGCCGAATTCGCCGAAGTCCACAAGCTCGGCGTGCTGATGAACATCGGTTCGCTGTCGCGCCTCGAAAAGACCGCGAAGAACTACCCCGGCAGCCGGATCTGTCTCAGGTTCAATCCCGACGTGCTCGACGGCGACAGCGCCAAGACGATGACCGCGGGGGACCTGACCAAATTCGGCATCCTGCTGGAAGACGTCGACAAGGTCAAGGCGATCGTCGCTTCGGGTTCGCTCAAAGTGGTCGGTCTCCACGAGCACACCGGTTCCGGGCTCCAGCATGCAGAATCGGTCTATCAGAGCATGACGAAATTGATGGCGATCGCCGGACGCGAAAACTTTCCCGACCTCGAATTCCTCGACTTCGGCGGCGGCTTCAAAGTCCCGTACAAGCCGGGCGAAAAGCGGATCGACTACGTCGCGATGGGGGCCGAAATCAACCGCCTCTTCACCGAATTCTGCAAACGGGAAAACCGTGACCTCGCGCTCTACTTCGAACCCGGGAAGTTCATCGTCGCCGAAGCGGGCTCGCTCCTGGTCACAGTCAACACCATCAAGCACAACCGCAGCCGCACCATCGCGGGCTGTGATTCAGGCTTCCCGCAATTGATCCGCCCGGTGCTCTACGAAGCGTACCACGAGATCCGCAACCTCTCCAATCCGGACGGCGCGAAAGCCCTTTACGATGTCTGCGGCAACATCTGCGAAACCGGAGACCGCTTCGCCGAACAGCGCGAACTCCCGGAAGTCCGCGAGGGCGACGTCCTCGCGATCGACAACGCGGGAGCTTACTGCTACGCGATGGGCGGGGTTTACAACCTCCGCGCCATGCCGCCCGAAGTCATGGTCAAAGACGGCCGCGCCAAGCTGGTGCGCAAACGCCTGAGCAACTCCGAGCTGGTCGATTCGATCCTCCAGGAGTGCACGGAGTTTTGAAGATATGAAAGCCGCGATCGATCTTTCCGGGAAACGCGCCGCGCTGGCGCTCACCGCCGACAATGGCGATGTCCTCATCGACGAAACCATGCCGATGCGCGGACACGATGCCTCCGGTTTACCGGAGTGGGTGGCGGGACTGCTTGCCCGGCACAGCCTTTCGCCCGGAACGGTCGGAAGCTGGACGGTCGGCTCCGGTCCAGGGAGCTTCACCGGCATGCGCCTCGCGGCCTCGCTGGTGGCGGGCTGGCACTACGCCTGCCCCGCGATCCGGTGCCGCTGCGTCCCGTCGGCGGTGGCGGTAGCCGCGGCGCTGAATCCCGGCCCCGCCGAAACAATCGGCGCGCTTTTCGACGGGCGCAACCGTGAATTCCTGATCTTCGGCCTCGAGGGCTTGAATCCTTCCGGCTTCCATGCGGTCGCCGACGCGGCGCAGACGGACGCGGTCGCTTCGTTCGACCGCCTCGCCGCGCTCCGCGACGACTTCGACGCTCTTGCCAAATTGCTGCCGGAAGCGCAATTCTCCCGGATCGAATGGTGCGATCGCTTCTCGGCGCTGCCGCTGATCCATTCCCCCCTGCCCTTCGACAACGACCTGACGCAGCTGGTCTACATCCGTCCGGCGGTGTTTTCATGAGCGAAAAAAAGTTGACCAGCTTCGTCTGCACCCTGACGCCGGACGAAGTCGCCCGGCTCGAAATGTACCTTCAGGAACACGGCTGGGACTTCAGCGCGGTTCCCTATGCCCACTGGAAGGCCGCGTCAAACAAGATCAACGTGGTCGCTTATTTGAGCGGCAAGCTGACCGTCCAGGGCGCGAATACTCCCGACTTCATCGAATTCGTGCTGGAGCCGGAAATTTTGAAAAAAACCGGCATCGCCATTCCAGAAATGGAAGCGGAGCTCGATTTCTCCTACCACGGCGGCATCGATGAAAGCGGCAAGGGCGACTTCTTCGGCCCTCTGGTGATCGCCGGGGTCTGTTCCGACGAAAAGAGCGCCCCCCGCCTCGCCGAAGCGGGCGTCTGCGACTCCAAGCTGATCAAGAGTTCCGCCAAAATCCGCGAATTGGCCGCCAAAATCCGCACCGCGGTCGACGGCCGCTTCACCGTGGTGACGCTGCTGCCCGAGACCTACAACCGGCTCTACTCCCAGATCGGCAACCTCAACCGGCTCCTCGCCTGGGGTCACGCCCGCTCGATCGAGAACTTGCTCGACCGCGCCCCCGACTGCCCCCGGATGCTCTCCGACAAATTCGCCGACGAACGGCTGATCCGGCGCGCGCTGATGGAAAAGGGCCGCGCCATCCAACTCGACCAGCGGACCAAAGCCGAAAGCGACATCGCCGTCGCTGCCGCCTCGATCCTCGCCCGCGAGCAATTCCTGCGCGGCATGGATAAACTGAGCGCCGAATGCGGCGTCACCCTCGTCCGCGGAGCGGGCCCGGCGGTCAAGGAAGCCGCCCGCGCCATCCTCAAGCAGGGAGGCCCCGCCAAGCTTGCGACCGTCGCCAAAACCCATTTCAAAACCTTTGAAGAACTGCTCGCCGAATAAACCAATCAGATGGAGCCGATCATGAAACTTTTTACCGTCGCCGCCCTCGCGTTGTGCTGTTCCATCCTCCCCGCCGTCCAGTATGAAGCGAAGCAAGCGCAATTGAACGTGGCGACCGCTGAAGCTTCCGTCAGAGGCGTGAGCCTGAAAGCCGAAGCTTCGCCGCGCATCGACGGCAAAAGCGCCATTGACGACGTCGTCTTCAAAATCCGAGCCCCAAAACCCGGCGAATACATCCTCCACCTCGGCTCGTCGACCGACGCGGCCGGCGCCAAGCTGATGCGCGAAGGCACCAAAAAAGAACATTCTCTCTTCGTTAAAATGCGATTGGACGACCATTTCCCCACCCGCCGCGTCGCTTTCGTCCCGTGGAGCCGGCCGGAGTACTACCACTCCAACCTCGGCAAATTCCAGCTCACCGGAGCGGAACAGACCCTGGCGGTCAACCTTCCCCGGGGCCTGGTCCTCGACCGCCTCGAGTTGATCCCCTTCGTCCCGCCGGAAGTCCCCGAAGCGGCCCGGAATTATCAGCCGAAAGTCGTCCCCCCAAAGGGGCGCCCGCGCATTTTCATGACCTCCGCCACCGTCCCCGAAATCCGCGCCAACCTGGAAAAAGGCGAAAACCGCCCGCTGTGGCAGCGGATTTCCAAACTGGCGACCGCCCCGTACGCCTTCAATCCCGCTCCCGATGAAGAACTCGCCGCCATCCCCGCCCTTGAAGCGGCGGCCCGGGCCAAGGCATTTTATTTCCAGAT
>JAVBUI010000230.1:0-7243 GCA_031555495.1 Victivallaceae bacterium
TCGTCGAAGGCGATTGTTTCGTGAATCGCGGTCACCGCGTCGTTGGCATGGCAGACCCAGTCGATCTTGCCGCCTTCGACCATGATGAAAAAGCCCTTCGGGTTGTCGAGGTAATCGACCGCCTTGGCGGTGATGTCGGCAAGCGTGAGTTCGCCGGGCGCGAGGTCGATGCTGTAGGGCATCGCCTTGCTGTCCGCAAGGCGCGGGCTGACGGCGAGCACCGGACCGGGCGTGGCGCGGCTGATCGCGTCAAATCCGGCGCGGTCGGTGGAGACGGTGAAATTTTTCTCTTTGGCACGTTCAAAGAAGTCAGGCTTCCCCTTCGACTTTTCACCGGACAAACCGCCGCCTCCGAAGAAGTCGAAGCCGGAATCAAGCAGCTGGCAGGCGATTTTGTAATAATCGCTCCGCCCGGCGACGTGGGCGTAAAAGGCCGCCGGGGTCGCGTGATCGAGCGAAACGGAGCTCAAAATACCGACTTTGCGCCCGTTGCGTTTGGCGACCGAAGCGACTGATTCGAGGTTGTTCCCCTGCGCGTCGACGCCGAGGAAGCCGTTGTTGGTTTTGCCGCCGGTGGCGATCGCGGTCCCCGCCGCCGCCGAGTCGGTGATGAAGGAGTTGGCGGCGTAGGTGGTGGTGACGCCATGGACCTCCATCGCGTTCATCGCGAGTTTTCCTCGCCCGGTGACCCGGCTGAACTCCTCGACCAGCATCCGCTGCGGCAGACTCATCCCGTCGCCGATGAACAAAAAGACATATTTGACCGGCTCCTCCGCCCCCGCACGGCAGACCAGGACGGTCAGCAGCAGCATGGCGGCGGCGAAACGTTTCCAGATTGACTGCGACATGGAAAAACTCCTTCGATTGAAATAAAATGATACTATATAGTATACCAGCCGAACCTCTTTTTTTCAATCGGAATGTCCCGGCTTCCGGTTAGAATATGATGAAAAACGGATCTCGCGGCATGGACTGGCTGGATGAGGCCGGCGTTCGACCCCTGGCCCCGCCGCTTCGCGCTGGTGCGTTCCTTGCTGCCGCCCGGGCCGAGTGAGCGCCAGCGACCGGCCCGCTATTCCAAGGCCGATGTTCGGCCGCTCCGCTCCCTATTGAGTCTGCGGCACGCAATAATCAGATTGATCAGATTATTGCCTGTTTCTTAATCTGATTTCTTGACTTTATCCAGAAATTTCGCTAAAATTAACATGACAAAGGATATTTTTAAGAATCATTTCAATAAATACCGGATAAACTGATCAATGCCGAAACCCGAAATCGCCGTCAACCTGATCGAATACATCGAAGGCCAGATCATGACCGGGCGTTACCCGGTCGGCTCCAAGCTGCCCTCGCTGCGAAGCCTTGCGCGACGCTTCAAGATCAGCTACAGCTCCGCCTGGAACGGTGTCGAATACCTCGTCCTGGCGGGCAAATTGCACAAGTCCCCCCGCCGAGGCATCTTCGTCCAGGCCAGAACCCCCGTCACCGGCGATGCCACGCGCCAACTCGCCCTGATTGCGCCTCATTTCACCTCGCTGACCACCGAAAACGCCGGGCTCTTCCACTCCGCCCTCAGCCGGATCGAGGAGCTGGCCCGCGAACACGGTTACGCTTTGCTGGTCATCCCGATGCCGAACCTCAAACAAATGGCCCCGGATACCGTCGAAAAACTCAATTGCCACTGCTGCGGCGTAATCCTGATGAAGGAGATCGACGAATGGCTGATCGAAATGCCGCTCGAGGTCCCGACCGTCGGCGTCCTGATGGAAAAAGACTACGGCGGCAATATTTCGATCGTCGGCATCGACCCCCATCATGCTGCCCGGGCGGCGGTCGGTTTCTTCCTCCGGAACAACATCTCCAAGGTCGAAATCGTCTGCTCCGATTACCCCTGTTACCGGCTGCGCGCCAACCTCTTTGAGCTCTATTACCGTGAAGCCGGAGGAACCGTCTCCGGCTGGATCATGAGGCAGCCGGAACGGGGCGGCACCATCGAGCATTTTCACGATGACCGCGGCTACTTTTTCTCTTCGGACGGTTTGCTTTACGGCATTATGTCCAAACACCTTGAGCTGTTCGGCAAACTGCCGCTCGATCCGGGGCGGATGATCGCCGTCGACGGCAAAAATATGCTGATGCCGTGGGAATTCCATTTTCCGACCATTGCCGCCGATTGGCGGCTGATTGGTGAACTCGCGTTCCGCGAATGTCTGTCGCTGATCGCCGATCCCGGCCAACCCCGCCGCCGGATTTACCTCGCGGGAAAACTGGTTGAACCGCCGCCAAGCAATTTTACTTCCATCAAATAAAGGAGTTAATCATGAAGAAACACACGCCGCATTTCACATTGATCGAGCTGCTCGTCGTCATCGCGATCATCGCCATCCTCGCCGGCATGCTGCTGCCCGCCCTCAACAAGGCGCGCGACAAGGCCAAGGCGATCAGTTGCGCCAACAACCTCAAACAGCTCGGCTCCGCTTTTGTCCAGTACAATATGTCCAACGACGACTTCGCCTGCTGGGGCTACAACACCGCCGCCGCCAACGGCGCCGTGCCGGGATCGTTCCTGACTTACATGTATCCCTACATCGCCGGAGGCTCGCCGCCTTCCGGGAGCTCCGCCGCCGCGCCGATTTTCTACAAGCCTTATCTGTGTCCGGCCGGGCGCTATACACACGCGTACACCATCGGCACCGCCGCTGTGCTCGCTTCCAATTACGGTTACAACGGCCGGGCGGTTCCCTCCGCGACCAGCGTCGGACTCTTCGGCTACAACGCGACCAAGCCGCAGAAAATCACCATGGTCAAGCAACCGTCGAAAATGTTCGTCTTCGCCGACGGCCGGCTCAATCTCGGACCGTATCACGACGGGGAAACCAGCAGCCTCGGCAGCTTAACCGCGGGCTGGAACGGCAACACCTATGTCGCCCCGGGCGCGCAAGCCAGTGAACAGATTGAACTCCGTCACAGCGGCCGGATCAACGCCGCCTTCGGCGACGGCCATGTTGAAGCAAAAGACGTCTATTTGAAATACGCCCACCGCACCACCGTCGGCACCGACATGAACTTTTTCATCCGCGGCCGCGAAAAATACTGACAAGGATCATCATGCGTAAAATTCTGCTCGCCGCCGCCCTTGCCGCCGGATTCGCATCCGTCGTCGCCGCCGCGCCGGTTTACGGCGAAATCGAGGAACTGGGGTGCCCGATTCAATCGGGAAGCTATCCGGTTCAGGGGGTTACCCGCGACGCAACGGGCCGCGCCACCGCCTGGATCCCCCTCCGGCTGGCCGACCGGATCGGCTGCGTCGGCATCGACGCGGCGAGCGGCAAATCGACCTGGATCGACATTGCGGCCTACGGCAGCCGGATGAACCTCCTGCGCTGCTGGCAGAATCAGGTTTTCCTGGTCCAGGGCGGTTCCCCCGCGCGGGTGTTGCGTTACGATCCGGCGACGGGGGCGCAGCAATCGTATCCGCTTCCCGTAAACATCAGCTACTTCGTCAATAGCTCCGCCGACATTGCGCCGGACGGCAAACTCTATATCGGGAGCTATCCCGACACCGCCTTGAGCTGGATCGACCTCGCCTCCGGCAAGACCGGCTCGCTCGGACGCGTCAGTCCTGATGAAAAGCAAAAATACATCCTGCAAATCCTCTCCGACCGGGACGGCGTCGTTTACTTCACGGCCGGCTTGCACCATCCCGAAGTCTGGAGCTACACTCCCGCCACCGGAGAAAAGCGGCAGATCCTGCCTGAAAAATACCTCGGACTAAGTGATCGCGCCAACATCATGACGGTCGACGGCGTCGTTTACAGTTGGCAGGGCAAGGAATTTTACCGCTGCGGTCGCGACGGCATGACGCAGGTCGACCGCATTCCCGGCGTGACCGAGCCCGCCCACGCGAGCCGGATCGATCGCGCCGCGGGACCGGGCAAGGAGTACTTTCTCCTCGACGCCCGGGCGATGCTGGGAATCCGGGACACTGGCACGGGCAATGTCGAATATCTCAAAACCGACTTCGCGCCGTTCAACACCACGATTTACTCGATCCGTCCCGGCAGCGGCGGCAAGCTCTGGATCGGCGGTTTTTCGCCTCCGGCGCTGTCGCGCTGCGACGATCCGGCGGGAAAAGCAAGTTTCATCAACTATGGCAGAATGGCGAACGGAGACACCCAGATTTACGACACGCTCGAATACCGGGGGAAACTCTATACTTCGAGCTACGGCAAGGGCTGCATCGACGAAGCCGACCTCAAAAACCGCAAATATACGCCGGTCCTTTCGTTATTTTCCAGCGAGGAGCAGGAGCGGTTGTTCATGCTGATCCCGGCGGCCGACGGCAAAGTTTACGCGCCGACCATGCCGATCAAGGGCATTCTCGGCGGCGGCATTCTGGAGTGGGACATCGCGCAGGGCAAGAAGCACACGTTTTACCGCAACGCGATTCGGAATCAGAGCATCCGCGCGATTTGCGTTTCATCGAAGCCGGAGCTGTTGTTCGGCGCGTCCGATATTTTCGGCGGCTCGAGCTCGATTCCGGTGGAGAAGAGCGCCAGGGTTTTCCTCTGGGACACCGCAGCCAAAAAGACGGTCTGGGAGGCGGTGCCGGTGGAGGGGGAAAAAATCTATATGGGCGCGCACCGGCTTGGCGGCAATCTCGCCTGGACGGTGGGCGTTTATTCGCGGACGCTGGTGGTGGTCGACACGGTGGCGCGCAAGGTGGTGAAAACGATCAGGATACCGCAGTCGGGCGCTGGAATCGCAATGCACGCGGTCGGCAGTGCGCCGGAGGTGTTTCCGGATGTGGCGTTTGTGATTGGCGGCGACGCGATTTACGCGGTGGATGTGGAGAAGGGCGAGGTCGCGGTGGTGGTGAAGTCGCCGTTGATCCAGCAGAAGTTCACACCGTTGGTGCATGATACGATGGCGGAGTACATCGCGCCGGATGGAACGATCTACTTCGGCACGGGCGCGAAGCTGTGCCGGATAAAGCCCCGCGTGCCAAGATAGGGGCTCCGCGCTGGTGCGCTTCGCTCCTACCTTGGCACGCTTTGTGTTATTTTTTCATTTCCCGGTTTGCCTGACCGCGCCATCCGTGCTAAAGTAGTATCGCTACTGAACTCACAGAAAGGAAAAACCGAATGAAGTTTTCAACGTTGATCGGACTGGCCGCGCTGGCGCTGGTCCCCGCCGGAGTAACCGGTGCCGCGGTTCGCTACGAAGATTTCGGCGCCAAAGGCGACGGCAAAACCGACGATATGCCCGCCATCGTCGCCGCCCACGAACACGCCAACCAGAAAGGACTCAAAGTCCGCGCCGACGACAAAGCCGAATACTACATCGGCGGCGAAAACCTGACCGCCCGGATCCGCACCGATACCGACTTCGGCAGAGCCCGCTTCACCATCGACGACACCGCCGTGAAAAACCGGGTTGCCCCGATTTTTATCATCGCCTCCGACCTAAAAAGCTTCAAGCCCGAAGGCATCACCAGCCTGAAGAAAAATCAGAGCAAGGTCGATGCGAAATTTCCCTCGAGTTGCCTGATCACCGTCAAAGACTCCAACGTCAAACGTTACATCCGCTACGGCATCAATGCGAATGCCGGTTCGCCGCAAACCGATATCTTCGTCGTCGACAAAGACGGCAACGTCGATATGAACGCCCCCATCATCTGGGACTTCGACCAGATCACCGAAATCACCGCGCTTCCGCTCGACGAAACGCCGCTCACCATCACCGGCGGCGTCTTCACCACCATCGCCAACCGCGAAACCGGCCCACATATCTATTACGGACGCGGCATTTCCATCCGCCGCTCCAACGTCGCCGTCGACGGCCTCGAACACCGGGTGATCGAAACCGAAGGCCAGAGCTACCCCTACACCGGCTTCATCAGCCTCAGCGACTGCGCTTATGTTACGGTCAAAAACACCGTCCTGACCGGCCGAAAACTCTACTACACGGTCAAGCCCAACAGCAAATCGACCACCACCGGCACCTATGACATTTCGATCAGCCGGGCGCTCAACATCACCTTCCTCAACTGCTCGCAGACCAACAGCATCTTCGACAAGACCTACTGGGGCATCATGGGCTCGAATTTCTGCAAGAATCTCACCTTCGACGGCTGTACGTTCTCGCGCTTCGACGCCCACCAGGGCGTGGCCAACGCGACCGTCCGCAATTCGACGCTCGGCTACCAGGGCATCAACGCCATCGGCTGCGGCACGCTGCTGGTCGAGAATTCCACCGTCAACGCCGGGGTCATGGTCAATCTCCGCAACGATTACGGCAGCACCTGGGAAGGGAAATTCATCATCCGCAACAGCACCTTCATTCCCTCGGCCGGAGCGAAAGTCTCCGCGAGCGTCATCGGCGGCTTCAACAGCGGCAAACACGACTTCGGCTACGTCTGTTATATGCCGGACATCGAAATCGACGGTCTCGTGATCAAGGATGGCAACCACCCGGACCAATATGACGGCCCCGCCATTCTGGCCGACTTCAACCGGGAGTACAAGGACGCTTCGTATAAAGAAGAATTTCCGTATGTCAAGCCCCGCATGGTTTCGGTCAAAAGCCTCACCACCGAGAGCGGAAAGCCCTGGCGGCTCTCCAATAACCCGGTGATGTTCCGCAACGTCAAGGTGAAGCGGAAATGAAGCGGCATTTTCAATGGCTGGCGTGCGGCATTCTGCTGCTGCTCGGGAACGCCGCGGCTGCTAATACGCCGCCGGGAGGGGATGCACTCAGCCTCGATCCCAATATGGCGGTACGGCCCGCCAATGAGGACGGGTTGCGCTTCATCGCACCCTTTGAAGCGCCGTTGCGGCTCTCCGGATTCCCGTGGTTCGAGAGCGAGCGCATTTATCGTCGGATGCGGCAGAAGCCCGCGACTCCATTTTCTCCCGGCGTAGAGGCGCTGGCCTGGAACACGGCCGGAGGGCAAATTTCCTTTCGCAGCGACAGTCGCCGGATCGCGGTCAAGGTGAAGATGCGCCCATACCGGGTGATGTACCATATGGCTTCCACCGGCTCGGCCGGTTTCGACCTTTATCTCGGCGAACCTGGAAGGAAAATGTTTCTGCGCTCCAGTCGTTTCGTTCCCGGCGACCTCGAGTACACCGCCCCATTGTTCGCAGCTCCGGCGGGGGAAGAGCGTAAAATGCGGGAGTTTACGATCCATTTTCCGCTCGATGCGGGGGTTGACTCGGTTTATCTCGGCATCGAGGTGCAA